>CAUBUJ010000119.1 GCA_958439155.1 uncultured Veillonellaceae bacterium | reverse complement strand
GGCTGCGGGGAGTGCGTCATGGGAGCGGGTAGTCGGAAGTCTGGAGTCTGAAGTCTGGAGAGAGAAGCGGAAGGGCTTTTTATATTGCGGCTCCGCCGCCCGTTTGATCTGAGGCGGCGCACCATCTCTCTGCGCTTTGCGCTCTGTACTCTGCGCCCCGTCGTCATGACGCACTTTAGGTCCGTCATCAGCCATGAGACAGACTACTCCAGCCGTTCGGTGCCTGAGAACTACCAAAATCCCGCCGCAGGCGGCACCGCCCCTCTTAACTCATAGCTCTCCACTCTAAACTTCTTCCCCTATGATGCACTTCCCGTCATCCCCGCCCATTTCTGCATAAAAAATCCGCCCTGCCATACAGCAGAGCGGCGTTTCCTTTATTTATTTTCGGATCAGATCAGGAATGATGGTGGTCGCGTGGGGCATGACGTTGATGGTGTAGTCCGCCTTGCCTTCCCGGGCGAGCTGGGCCTTGGCGAGCTGCCATGCTTCTTCTACGGTGGCTACCGGGATCTGGCCGGTCTTCTTGATGGCTTCGAAGTTTTCTTTTCTTGTCACGAGATAAATCGTGTAGCGGTGGGCCATGCAGAAGAGGTTGAACGCCACGAAGAAGGGGATGGTGAATTCGGCGCGCAGGTCTTTTTCCATTGCTTCTTCTGTGTCGTAGCGGAAGCTGCCCATGTATTCCGGCGGTTCCATGATGTCGTCGGCGGCCATGATGGCGATGATGATGCCCCCGTCCTTCGTGGCCATGCCGGCCGGGTCGTAGCATTTGCAGCCCTGGTAGAGGGAGACGTCCTTCGGATAGCCGCCGGCGCAGGCAAAGCTCACGTCGGATTTTTCCTTGAAAGGCGCTTTCTGGATGTCATAGACGATCTTTGTTCCTGCGAGCCATGCTTCGTAAGGGTCGCCGCCCACCATGGCGCAGATTTTGCCTTCTGAATTGACGATGGAGTGCACCAGGAAGCACGGCTTGATCATGTCGCACGCTTCCTGCATGTCGTCGGAGACGGGGTTGTTGTCCAGCTTGGTGGAGCGGGTGAGCGGATTGATGCCGTCGCCGAAGTGGTCTGCCAGAGCGTGGCAGTGGTTGATCTGGATCGTGTCCCAGCCGGCCACGCCGGGGAGAATGAGCTTGCGGCCGCCGCCGTAGCCGGCGAAGAGGTGGATCGTGATGCCGTCGACGATGATGACCTTATCCGCTTCCACCACATGGCGGTTCAGCCAGACCGGCGTGCCCCGGGAGGTGTCGCCTACGTGGACGAGATTCTCTTTGTCCCGGCTGTTGTGCTGGTAGAGGCGGATCCGGCGGGTCACTTCTTCGCCGACCACACGGATATCTTCTTCATGGGTCTGGGCGCGGTGCGTGCCCTGGGCGAAGAGGACGCAAATATCCTCATCCGGCACGCCGGCGCGGTTCAGCTCATTTACGATATGGATGACGTACTGTTCGGAATGGTTCCATGTGCGGGTCACGTCGGCGCAGACGATGCACACCTTGTCGCCGGTCTTCACCTGGTCCGCGAGGGGCGCCGCGCCGATGGGGTGGCGCATACAGTCAAGCGTGGCCTCTTCCACGTCCACCGCCGGCGTGGGGCGTCCTTCGATGACGGTGGAAATATGTTCCTCCGGCAGCTCACAGGTCTGCGTACCTTTTCCAAATCCGAATGTAAATGTTTTCATTCCCATAGAGGATCCTCCTTTTTCCCTGCAGAAATTTCATCGCTTCCTTTGATGGCTGTATGTCATTATAGCATAGACTCGGGGATGATCCCTTCAAAAAAATGGCGGCCCTGCAGGAATTTTTCCGCAGGCACCGCCTTTTATGTTTCAAAAACAGAATGCATTTTTTGCTGGCAAGGGGATTTTTATTTCTTCAAAGGAAGGCCCGGATTGCGGCGCTCTTTGATCCACCGTTTGACCTCTTCCGGATCGGCGCCCCATGCGGCAGCGGCCCAGTCCCACCAGGGGAGACTGCGGCTCCGCCGGCGGAGAATGTCTTCCATGGAGAAGGGGCCGTGCTCTGCGAGGAGCCATGCCACTTTGACCCAGTGCATGGGAAATCCTTCCCGCAGCATGGCAAGGCTCCGCGCTTCATCATAGCCCCACCACCGGGCAAGCTGCCACGCCCTGAGACGGCACTCTCCGTCGGCTGCGGATTCCGCGGTGAGGCCCAGTGCTTTTTTCACCCGGCCCCAGGGAAGCTCTTTCCTGAGGCGCAGGACTTCTGCCAGGGGGCATCCTCTGATCCATGCCAGGGCGGCAGCCTTGTCCAGGTCCATGTACCGCCATCCTTCGGCGAGGCGCGTTTCCGCTTCTTTTTCTGGGAGTTCATATTTTTCCCGGAGACGCCGTGCCGCTTCTTCTGTTGTGACTGTTTCCCGTATCATTTATTCCTCCTTGTCGTCATCCTCATCGCCGCCCTCTTCGAGCTCCCCTTCGATGTCAAGGTAGAGCTTCTGGAGCGCTTCTTTCGTTTCTGCCTTCGCATGCCAGAGCTTGCGCTGGTCCGCCTCGAGGAGGGTCTCAGCGATGCGGGAGAGCGCCCACGGATTGACCTTCTCCATCCACTGCCGCACCTCTTGATCGAGGGCGTATTTTTCCGCCAGGTTTTCATACATCCAGTCGTCCATGACAGCGCTGGTCGCGTCCCACTGGAAGCAGTGCGCCGTCATATTGGCCATGTCGGCAGCCCCCTTGTAGCCGTGCTCCATCATGCCGTGGATGTACTTGGGATTGACCGTTTCCGACCGGAAGACCCGCTTCATTTCCTCAGCGACGCTCCGCATGATGGGGCGGCTCCGGTCGGTGCTGTCCCCCATGTAGGAACGGGGCGCTTTCCCTCGGAAACTCCGCACGGCGGCGATCATGCCGCCATGGTAGGCGTTGTAATCGTCAGAGGAGAGCATATTCGTCTCGTGATTGTCCTCGTTCTTGATGGTCACATCCATCACGGAGAGCCGTTTCTCAAACTGCTCCGGCATGTACCGGCCCTTGGTATCGCCGCCGTAAGCATGGCCGCCCCAGCGGACGAATACGCTGGCGATGTCGTCGATGGTGTCCCAGTTCTTCGCTTCGAGGAGCGCCGCCACGCCTGCGCCGTACGTGCCGGGGGCGTCGCCGAAGACGCGGTACGCCGCGGTGCGCCACGCTTCTTCCTTCGGCGTCCCTTCCTTCATGAGGGCCGCGCTGTCTGCTTCGATGTGGTGCCGTACGTAATTGTCCTCGTCACTTTCCGGCAGGGACGCGGCGAGAAGCACCGCCCGGTCGAGAAGCTTTGCCGCGGCAGGCATGGCGTCCCGGAAGAGGCCGCTGATCCGGGCAGTCACGTCGATCCGGGGGCGGCGCAGCTCGGAGAGAGGGATCACCTCGAGCTCTTTTACCTGGAGACTGCCCTTCTGCCACACCGGGCGGATGCCGAGAAGGTAGAGAAATTCCGCCAGACACTGGCCGCGGCTCCGCATATTGGCGCCGGCCCAGAAGACCATGCCGATATTTTCCGGGTACTTCCCTTCTTCCGCGATGTACCGGGTCACCACGTCGTCGGCGAGAATTTTCCCGATTTCCCAGGCCGCCGGCGTAGGGAGCGTCCGCGGATCGACGCCGTAGAAATTCCGCCCCGTCGGGAGAAGGGACGCGCCGCCTGCGGTGGGAGAGCCTGACGGGCCGGGCTCGATGTAGCGGCCGGAGAGCGCTGCAAAGAGGGCAGTCTCCTCATCCTTCGTGCGGAGGAGCGCTGGATAGAGGGTATGGCAGAGGAAATGGAAGAGCTTCTCTGCCTTTTCCTTCCATACCGGAGGCTCTGTTTCGTAAGGAGTGAGCGCTTCCGTGATGGACGCTTCTGAGAAATGGCCCTGGGCGATCACCTCCACCGCGTGCCTCGCTTCGTCCCGGACGCGGCGCATGACCGCGCTGTATGTGACGCCTTCTTTGGGACAGATCTGCCCGGCCTTTTCCTGGATCTCCTCCACCGTGAGGCCCCGGCGGGCGGCGAAGAGCTCGAAAATGGACGGGATGTCTCCATTTTGGAGGCGGAGAATCTGGAGAATTTCTTCTATGAGCCGTGTCCCTTCCGGCGGCTCGCCGAGCGTGTGGAGCCCTATGTGGACTTCCGAGTCGGCCAGGTCCTCGAGATACCGGGTGAGGGCCTCTGCGTAGACTGCGAAATCCATGTCTTCCCTGTAAGGCACTTCGCCGTCGAGCTCTGCTTTCTGGGCGCGCTCCCGGATCATAGGAATGAGCATCCCTGCCTGGACAGGATCGGTCATCTGGAAATGGGCGTAGTCTTCGAGGATTTTTGAAAGCTCTGCCAGCTCGTCATAGAGGCCCGCATCCGCAAGGGGCGCCGGCAGGTGGGCAATGAGGACCGCCGCGCCGCGCCGCTTTGCCTGGAGGCCTTCGCCGGTGATGGTCATGTGGTAGGGGTAGATATTGGGCAGGTCCCCGAGGGCGCTGTCAGGATAACTGTCACTATCGAGGCCCGTGCCTTTTCCTGGGAGCCATTCCAGATTGCCGTGGGTTCCCACGTGAATTACCGCGCTTGCGCCCCATACGTCCCGGATCCACTGGTAGTACGCTTCGTACTGGTGGGTCGGCGCCACGTAGGGATCGTGGTAAATTTTCGCCGGGTCCATACCGAAGCCCCGCGGCGCCTGGACGGTGATGAAAATATGACCGTCCATGGTGCCCGGCACGAGGACAGCGCCGTCGTCGCCGATCATGACTTTCCCCGGCGCGGCTCCCCAGTCCTTCTCCATCTGCGCTTTCGGGGCAGCGCCGAAGGTATCGTAAAACGCGCGGTATTGGCCGGCGGGGACGCGCATGGCTTCCGCCGCCTGGGCTTCTGTCATGGCGGCAAGGTCGTTGGTGGCATTGGCTGTGAGGAGACGGATAAAAGCGTCTGTATCCTCCGGCACCCAGTCCACCGCATACCCCTCCGATTTCATGCGGCAGAGCACGCGGCGCACGGACTCAATCGTATCGAGGCCTATCGCGCTTCCTATATTGGAATTGCGCGGCGGGTAATTGTGGAAAATGATGGCCACTTTCTTGTCCTTATTGGGGAGACGCCGGAGACGGGCCCATTTCTTCGCTTTGGATACCATGCGGCGGATCCGGTCCGGAATGGGCAGGTACTCCACATCGCCGTCTTCCTTGATGTGCTTGGCCGCAATGGGCACGCCGTGAATGACGCCGTCAAATTCCGGGAGGGACACGCTGATGGACACTTCCATATCGGACAGGCCG
>CAUBUJ010000118.1 GCA_958439155.1 uncultured Veillonellaceae bacterium | reverse complement strand
AATTTCATCGGCAAGAACCGCATCTGGTCCAATCCGGCTTTCATCCAGGCCAGCGACATCATGCTGAAGAATCCGAGCCGCATTTCCGCAGACCGCACCATCATCCAGGCGCTGCAGGTGATGAACCACGCCCGGGTGGACAGCGTACTCGTCACGGAAGGGCAGAAATTCCTGGGCATCGTGTGGCTGAGCGATCTGAAGACCCTCCCCACCTACGATATGCCCCTCCGGAATATCATTTCCGAAGATTACCACGCCGTCACAGAAACGACGACGCTGAAAGAAATCATCAATACTGTCGATTATGAATCGGCCGGCATTATCCCCGTACTGGATAAGGATCACAATCTGAAAGGCTTCCTGACGAAGAGCCGGCTCCTGGCGGTTCTCTCCCTGCAGTATCAGGATGCGCCTGACGCAAAGAAAGAAGGACTTCTGGCATGACCGGTTTATGGACGTTATTTCTCAGCAATTACACCGAAGTATGGGCCCGCTTCCTGGAGCATATGAATATGACCACCATGGCGGTGGTGCTCTCTATTCTGATCGGCGTGCCTCTGGCCATCGCCATCACCCACAATAAAAAAGCGGCGGCCATCGTCATCGGCATCGCCAACCTGATGCAGTCCATCCCGTGCATCGCCCTTTTGGCGTTCTCCGTTCCTTTCGTGGGCATTGGCGCCAAACCGGCCATTCTCATGGTCATCACCTATGCCCTCCTGCCGATCATCAAGAACACCTACACCGGCATGACCAGCATCAGCCCGAGCGTCCTTGAAGCGGCGGACGGCATCGGCTATTCGAGCTGGCAGAAACTGTGGAAAGTGCAGCTTCCTCTGGCGATGCCATTCATTATGGCAGGCATCCGTATCAGCGCTGTCGCAGCGGTAGGCAATATGACCATCGCCGCCTTCGCCGGCGCCGGCGGCCTGGGTTGGTTCATCAATATGGGCCTCATCGGCCTCAATCTCCCTATGGTGCTCCTCGGCGCCATCCCCGCCTCTGTCCTGGCTCTCCTCATCGACTACATGCTCTCCCAGGCAGAACATCTTCTCGTACCGGAAGGACTCAAGCCGTCTGCGGAAATTGAAAACGGCGGGAGCCGCCATATTTTCGCGAAGATCACCGTGCCAGTGCTGTGCCTGGCGCTCGTGATTTTCCCGGTCGGCGTCCGGGGCTACCAGTACTACAAGGCAGCCACCCAGAAGACCATCGTCATCGGCACGTCCAATTTCACAGAAGTGTTTATCCTCGGCTACATGTACGAAGACCTGATCGAAGCCAATACGGACTTCAAGGTGGAACGGCGGTTCAACCTGAACGGCGCCGATTTCTGCTACAGCGCTCTCAAGAACGGCAGCATCGATACCTTCGTAGAATACACCGGCACGGCGCTCATGAATTTCGCCCATCTGCCGATGAATACCGATCCGGACAAGGTGTACAAGGATGTGCATGACACGCTCCTCAAAAACGACAACGTGGTCGTTTCCAAGCCCCTCGGCTTCAACAACACCTATGTGATGAGCGTTCGTCCGGAATTCGCGAAAGAACGGAATCTCACCAAGCTCTCTGACCTCTTGAACCAGGCAGACAGCATTGATCTGGGATGCACCGCAGAATTCCTCCAGAGAGAGGACTGCCTCCCGGGCCTGGAAAAGAAATACGGCACTCACTTCAAATCGGCCAGAGCGATGGACGCGACCATCCGCTACCAGGCAGTGGCCAATGGGGAAGTGGACGTGATCGACGCCTTCTCCACGGACGCCCTCCTGAAGAAGATGGCCCTCCAGCCGCTGCCGGATGATCTCCAGTTCTTCCCGCCGTTCTACGCCGTATCCTACACGAGAGGAGACTTCCTTGCGGAACATCCGGAAGTGCAGGCAGTCATGGCCAAACTGGACGGGCAGATCACCGATGAAGATATGCGCAATATGAACTACGCTGTCGACATCGACGGCAAAGATCCGCACCAGGTAGCGCACGACTTCCTCGTCAGCAAGGGACTGCTTTGATATTTAGTTACTAGTTACTAGTTACTAGTTTCTAGTTTCTAGTTGCTAATTGCTAATTGCTTATTCTTTATTTTCATATCGCCTCTCAGGCATTTTCCATTTCGCCGCCCCCAGTGATCAGCAAGAGGCGGCGAAATCTGTCTCTCCCATGCGGCATCAAAGCCCCTCATCTATGACAGGCTTTCTTGAAAGGAGGCCCTTATGGAATCCCTCATTTCTCTCTTCATCGCCAAAGCGCCGGATATCTGGCTCCGCCTTGTGGAACACATGAGCATGACCACCATGGCGGTATTCCTGTCCATTCTGATCGGCGTCCCTCTCGGGATTGCCATCACCAAGGACAAAAAAGCCGCTGCCATTGTGATGGGCATCGCGAATCTGATGCAGTCCATCCCATGCATCGCCCTCCTTGCCTTCTCCGTCCCCTTCGTAGGCATCGGGGAAAAGCCAGCGGTCATTATGGTCATCACCTACGCGCTGCTCCCGATCATCAAAAATACCTATACCGGCATCCAGAGCATCGGCGCCAATGTGCTCGAAGCCGCTGACGGCATCGGCTATTCAAAATGGCAGAAATTGGTGAAAGTGGAACTCCCTCTGGCCATGCCCTTCATCATGGCCGGCGTCCGGATCAGCGCTGTCGCCGCCGTCGGCAATATGACCATTGCCGCTTTCGCCGGCGCAGGGGGCCTTGGCTGGTTCATCAATATGGGCCTCATCGGCCTCAATATTGAGACCGTCCTTCTCGGTGCCATTCCTGCGTGCTGCCTGGCGCTCTTCGTGGATTTCATTCTCGCCCGGGCAGAATCCCTGCTGGTGCCGCAGGGCCTTCATCCATTGGAACTGGGCAGCGGGGACGAGAAAGGAAAACGAATCCTCCGTTTCTTTCATTCCCTCCAGAAAACGGCGGTCATCCTCTCCTGCGCGGCGCTCCTGCTCATCCCTGCCGGCTTTCAGGGCATGCGGCTCTATCGGGAAATGACCCAGAAATCAATCACCATCGGCGCCGCCAATTTTACAGAAAGCTACATCATGGGCTACCTCTTTGAAGATTTCATTGAAGCCCATACGGACATTGCCGTAAAACGCCGGTTCAATCTGTCCGGCGGCTCCTTCTGCTTCGCTGCTTTGAAAGAAGGAAGCATCGATACGTTCGTGTCCTATACCGGGACAGCGTACATGAATTTTCTGAATCAGCCCATGAGCACAGACAAGGAAAAGGTCTACCAGACTTTGAAAAAAGACATGGCTGCCCAGTACAAGATCCACGTGTCCAAGCCTCTGGGCTTCAACAACACCTACGTCCTTTCTGTAAAGCCGGAAACAGCGGAAGCTTACGGCATCCATGCCCTTTCTGACCTGGTCATGACCGGGCCGTCGCTCCGCCTGGGATGCACGCCGGAATTCTACCGCCGCCCGGACAGCCTGCCCCGGCTGGAAGCGGAAGAAGGGATTTCCTTTGGAAGCGCGGTTACCCTTGATTCCACCATCCGCTACCAGGCTCTGGAAAGCGGCGACGTGGATATCATTGATGCCTTCTCCACCGATGGCCTCCTGGAAAAACAAGGCCTCACCCAGCTCACAGACGATCTCCAGTTCTTCCCGCCGTACTACGCAGTGGTGCTCACCAGAGACGACGTATTCAAAGACTATCCGGAACTTCCGGCGCTCTTCTCCCGTCTGGACGGAGCCATCTCTGATGAAGAGATGCGGAAAATGAATTACGCTGTCGATGTGGAAGGCAGGGACGCTCACGCGGTAGCCCATGAATTTCTCCAGGCGAAAGGCTTGATTTAAAAACAGGATGACGCTTCCATGCCCCGGCAGGGAAACGTCATCTTTCCATTTACCATTTTCACAGAAAGCGGGGTCTATATGGTATTGTCACTGCTCCGGCAGGAGTGGAAGCCGCTCTTTTACATTCTCTCCGGCTCCCTCATCTATTCCGCCGGTTTTAATCTTTTCATTCTTCCTTGCGATCTATACAGCGGAGGATTCCTGGGTCTGGCCCAGCTCATCCTGAAAGGGCTCCACGCAGCCATTCCTGCCTCTGCGTCCCTTCCTCTGGATAATGGTACGGTCTACTTTCTTCTGAACCTGCCGCTCCTGCTCCTCGGGTACCGCGCCTTCGGCCTGCCTTTCATCATCAAGACCATCATCTGTGTCGGCGTCTACAGCTTCTTCCTCTCGGCCATTCCCATCCCGGACGTGCCGTACCTGCCGGAAGAAGTGGCGTCGTGCATCGCCGGCGGCGTGATCTGCGGCATCGGCGCAGGGATTACCCTCCTCTCCAAGGGAAGCGGCGGCGGTGAGGAAATTCTAGGTCTCCTCCTCATGAAGAAGTATCACTCCTTCAGCATCGGCAAGCTCGCCAATATTACGAATACCTTCATCTTCGGCGCCTGCCTTTACCTGTTTGACCTGTCCACTACGGTCTATTCCATTTTCTTCACGGTGATTTACTTCGTCGTCCTAGACCGGGTGCACCTGCAGAATATCACCATGACCATGCTGATCATCACCAAGAAAGACGGCATGGAACAGCTCATTTTCGACCTGGTTCACCGGGGCTGCACCACCATGGGCGGCATCGGCGCCTATACAGGAGAAAAGGTGCATGTCCTCCTCACGGTGGTTTCCAAAGAAGAAGCGATGACCCTCCGCCCGGCGCTGGCCAAGAAGGACCCGGATGTATTCATTATCGAAGACGAAAGCGTATCCATCCGGGGGAATTTCCAGAAGCGTCTGTGAGCGTATTCTGCCTCAACCCGCCGATGGGCGGCAGTGCGTCATGGGAGCGGGGTACGCAGTCTGAAGCCGGAAGCCGGAAGTCAGGAGAGAAAGCGGAAGGTACTTTTATATGCGGCCCCGCCGCCTGGCCCGTGATCAGATGGTGCGTCATTGGCGTGGGGTCTGAGGTCTAAGGCGGGAATAGGAAAAACTCTTTTTTATATTTGGCTTCGCCGTGCATGGACGGGCTGAAAACCAGCATGTACGCAGGCGCAGCCCCTCTCAGCCTCCTCCGTCGGCAGCTCTCCCCAAGCAGGGGCGAGCCTTGGGTATTGTCCAAAGCAGCGGAAAACGTGACCACTGACACATTCTCCTCCCGCACCTGGGGCGGGCCTTTCTTCATTAGCTGTTGGCTGATAGTCGATGGTGCGTCATTTTGCTTGGGGTCTGAAGTCTAAGGTCGGAAGTCTGGAGAGAAAGCGGAAGCGCTTTTTATATTGAGGCTTCGCCGTGCATGGACGGGCTGAAAACCAGCATGTACGCAGGCGCAGCCCCT
>CAUBUJ010000117.1 GCA_958439155.1 uncultured Veillonellaceae bacterium | reverse complement strand
ATTCATTAGGAGTGATACCATTGGATGATGTAAAGAAAAACGGAGCGCCCGCTCCAGAACAGCCGGAGGGAGGTGCGATGGACAAGAAACTGGAAGAAAAGCTGAAGAAACTTGACAAGGAATCCAATACCGTCGAGTACGGCGGCATCTGGGCGAAAGGGATTGCGCTGATCTGCATCTGCTTCTCCCTGTTCCAGATTTATACAGGATTCTTCGGACTGATGGACGCCATGATCCAGCGGGCCATTCATCTGTCTTTCGGCATTTCTCTGGTCTACCTGCTCTGTCCGACCAAGCGGTCCTGGGTGAAGGGCGGGAGGGTCCATCCTCTTGATCTGTTCCTCGCTATCGTGGCGATGATTCCGCCGGTGTATATCCTGCTTAATTACCAGCAGCTCATTCTTCGCGCGGGAACCGTGACCCCTGCTGATGAAGTGATCGGCGCTCTCGGCATTATTATGGTCATTGAAGCGGCGCGGCGCATTGTGGGTCTTCCGATCGTCATCGTCGTGCTTGGCTTTATCGCTTACGGCTTCCTTGGACCGTACCTGCCGGGACCGCTGGCACACCGGGGCCTGACTCTGGCGCAGATGGTGGGCCACCTCTTCTTTACGACGGAAGGCGTTTTCGGCATTCCTCTCGGCGTGTCTGCGTCCTTCATTTTCCTCTTCATTCTCTTCGGGGCCTATCTCGAAAAGACAGGTCTGGGGAAATTCTTCATTGATATTGCCAACGCCATCGCCGGCTGGGCTTCCGGCGGTCCTGCGAAAGTAGCGGTTCTCTCCAGTGCTCTGGAAGGGACTATTTCCGGCAGCTCCGTGGCAAACGTGGTTGGTTCCGGCGCTTTCACCATTCCGATGATGAAAAAGCTCGGTTACAGCAAGAACTTTGCCGGCGCCGTAGAAGCGGCCGCCTCTACCGGGGGCCAGCTCATGCCTCCGATCATGGGTGCCGCGGCCTTCCTGATGGCGGAATTTGTAGGCATTCCTTATATGGAAGTAGTGAAAGCTGCCGTTGTGCCGGCCATTCTCTACTTCATCGGCGTCTTCCTAGGCGTTCATTTTGAAGCGAAACGTAAAAACCTGAAAGGCACGCCGCGTCATCTTCTGCCCCCGGTCGGACAGATTATGAAAGAAGAAGGCCACCTGGCGATTCCTCTGATTGCCATTATCGGTCTCCTTTCTTCCGGCTATACCCCGATGAAAGCAGCCCTTGCAGGTATCGTCATTTCCATTGCCACCGCCATGCTCCGCGCCAATACGCGCATGACCTTTGCTGATATTGTGGACGGCCTGATCAAGGGCGCCAGAGGCGCTCTGGGCGTACTCATTGCCTGCGCCGCAGCGGGCATCATCATTGGCATCGTTACCAAGACCGGCGTAGGCCTGAAGCTTGCTTCCGCTCTCGTCGATATTTCAGCGGGATCCTTCATTTTGCTCCTCTTCTGCACCATGATTACCTCCCTCCTCCTCGGCATGGGCGTTCCGACTACGGCGAACTATGTCATTACCTCCACGATTGCTGCGCCGGCCCTGATTTCTCTGGGCGTGCCGATTCTGGCAGCGCATATGTTTGTATTCTATTTCGGCATCATTGCTGATATTACCCCGCCGGTAGCTCTCGCGGCCTTTGCGGGCGCTGCCATTTCCGGAGGCAATCCGCTCCGCACCGGCGTGAACGCGTCCAAGCTGGGCATTGCTGCCTTCATTATTCCTTACATGTTCGTTATGAATCCGGCCATGCTCGGCATTAACGCCACCATTGGAGATGTGGCGCTTACCACCGTGACAGCCCTCATCGGTATGGTCGGCATCAGTGCTGCCATGATCGGCCAGTTCCTGATCCCCGCATGGTGGATTGAACGGCTCTTCCTCTTTGCCGGCGGCATCTGCCTCATCGATCCAGGGACCCTGACCGACGGCCTTGGCGTAGCCATCCTCGCCGCTGTCGGCGTATTCCAGTATTTCCGCAAGAAATCCGCGAAGAAAGACGACGGTCTCACCGCGGCATAACAAGTAAAAAGACGGCTCTCCTTGAAAGAACGTTTCCCCTGTTGGTATGGCAGCGGAAATGGTTCCATTCCAGGGAGGGCCGTTTTTATATGGCTTGGCAGAAGGGAGGGGACCTGCCTGGACCTTGCGGAGGGCTGCGTGTATCTGCTGGTTTCGAGGAATTTGTATGCCAACGCATCCCTTTCTGATGGACTTCATTTTTGGGCAGGGGGCATCCTTTCCGGGAAGAATTTGATAAACCTATGAGGATACATTATAATTGAAAAATAATATTTTATGCCTGTGAAAAGGACTGCCCTCCAGCGGGAAGGGCGTAAGCGGCCGGGCGGGATCTGCCTCGCCAGGGGAAAAGGAGAATCTTCCATGCTCAACTTCCGTGTCAAAACATTTTTATGTGCCTGCAAGCATATGAATTTCACCAATGCTGCGGCAGAGCTTGGCATTTCCCAGCCGGCGGTATCCCAGCACATCCATCACCTCGAAGAAGATTACGGGGTGAAACTTTTCCAGTATGAAGGGAAAAAACTCCACCTCACCCGGGAAGGGCAGCTTATGCTTTCCGCGGTGCAGACCATCAACAATGATGAGCACATCCTGCGGCAGCGCCTCCAGGCGATGAAGACAAACCGGAAAATGTACTGTTTCGGCGCGACCCATACCATCGGGGATTACCTCATTGCGGACCAGCTGGCAGAACTGCTCCGGCAGCATCCCGAGTACAATGTAGATATTTATATTGCGGATACGGCAAAGCTTCTCGAAGATATCGACGCGGGAAATATTGATTTTGCCATTGTAGAAGGCTTCTTTGACCATTCCCGGTATGAAACGCTCCGTTTTTCCACAGAACGGCTCATCTGCGTCTGCGGACCGGACTACGAGATTCCTGATGAGATCCGGCCGGAAGAACTGTTCCAGCACCGGATTATTGCCCGTGAGAAAAATGCCGGGTCCCGGGAACTCCTGGACAAAGCGCTGGCGACGATCAATTTCTCTGTCGATTCCTTCCACAGCCATGTCATCGTAGGGACGCCTTACGCCGTGAAAGCGCTGGCTATGCGGAACTGCGGCCTCGCTTTTCTCTATGAAAGCTCAGCGGTGGAAGAATTGGAAAGCGGCCGTCTCCGCCGGGTGAAGATCCGCCATTTCGAGCCGCTCTATAATTTCACGTTTCTCTGGAAATCAGGGAGCATGTACAAAGAAGATTTCATCAAAATGTACAAGAAACTCACCGGAAAAAAAGCGGAACTTCCTACGTGCAGCCGCAATTTTACCTGAGAAAGAATGATGCATCATAAGGGAGCCCGGCAGAAAGGCTCCTTTTTTGACAGGAGGTCCTTATGAAAAAGATTATGGTCATCGCCACCGGCGGCACCATTGCCATGAAGATGGATGAAGCCACAGGCGGGCTCGTTCCGGCAGTGAGCGGGAAAGACCTGGCCGCGTCAGCGCCGGGCATTGAAAACTTTGGACAGATCGTAGTGGAAGAGTTTTCCAACATTCCCAGTGAATTTATGACTGTAGAAAGTATGCAGAAACTGAGCCGCTTCATCCGTGAGAGGGAAGGGGAAGCGGACGGTTTCGTTATCACTCACGGCACGGATACGATGGAAGAGACTGCTTTTTTCCTGGACCATACCCTGTCCATGGATAAGCCTGTGGTCATGACTGGTGCCATGCGGGGCGCCTCCGATCTTTCCGCTGACGGTCCTGCCAATATTCGTGACGCTGTTCGCACCGCCGCAGACGACGGCGCCAGAGAGAGGGGCGTCCTGGTAGTCATGAATGGAGAGATCCACGCGGCCCGCGACGTGGAAAAGACAGATGCTGTGAGCCTTGATACATTCCAGTCGCCCGGATGGGGCCCTGTGGGCATCGCAGGAGAGCATCATATCCGGTGGGGCCGCCGCACAGAGCGGGTCACACACCTTCCAGATACTTCCATTGCCCCTTCCGTATGGCTTGTGAAATGCGCGGCCGGGATGTCCGGGGATATTCTGGACGCAGCCCTTGCGGCCGGAGCGGACGGCATCGTAGTAGAAGGATTCGGCTGCGGCAATGTACCCCGTGACGTGGACAGGGCCATTCACAGGCTTACCGCGGAAGGGACGACTGTGGTCCTTGTGAGCCGGACTCATCACGGCAGTGTAGAAAAGGCCTACGCCTACGAAGGGGGCGCAGCCTCTCTTGAAGCGGCAGGGTGCATCCTTGGAGGAAATCTCTCCGGGCAGAAAGCGCGGATCCTCCTCATGCTCGGCCTCGGCGCAGGGAAGAGCAGGGAAGAAATGAAAGCGCTCTTTCAGGAATGAGATCCCTGAAAGGAAGAAAATCAAAAAATAGAAAATATCTGGAAAAAATCCCTTGACAGAATCTGGAAGAGACGGTATACTATCAAAGTATCATTCATACGGAACCGAACCGCTTATAAAGAGTTCGGCAGAATCAACGATCTGGAGAGGTGTCCGAGTGGTTGAAGGTGCATGATTGGAAATCATGTTGACGGCGAATACCGTCACGGGGGTTCGAATCCCCCTCTCTCCGCCAGAAATGCAATACCCATCAATGTGATGGGTATTTTTTATTGCCTTCAAGAGAGGATTTTCCAGGAACTATGCAGAGCGGAACTGGTGAGACCGGGGAACAGGGCATGGGAAATAAAAAAGTGAGGGGAACCGGATAGGCTCCTCTCACTTGGACGGCAGCGGCCTGTTACGCTCTGTCTTTTTCCCACTGGATGAATTCTCCAGTGACAGCGTCGATTTCAAAATCGTATTCATACCCGCCGTAATAAATATCCCCTTCATAGGTGTAGCGTCCGTCATCGCGGTCACGGTGGATGCGGAGATCAGACCGATCCGCTCCAGGTACACGGGCGAGCGCTTTGGCAGCAGCGTCTTCCAGAGAAATTTCTCCCGCTCTTGCGGCAGGCGCGCTGTGATGACGGCGGCCCCGCTGCTGTTCTTTGCTGAACTTCACAATATCGCCGTCCGCTTTGGAAATGTCATAATCATATTCATTGCCGCCGGCGTAGAATTCTACTTCATAGACTTCCCGGCCATGTTCGTAATCGCTGCGCACTTTGATATGACGGGCACCGTCTGCGGATACGCCCGCATGGGTGAGGGCAATATTTCTGGCTTCTTCTGCTGTAACAGGAGCGTCAGCGAAGGAAGCGGCAGCGCCGAAGAGAGAGATACCGACAGCTGCGGAGAGAGCAGCAACCCATTTGAAAGACTTGTTGTTCATGTTGTTTCCTCCTTATGTAAAGTACAGTTGAATTTCTATATAAAATATACC
>CAUBUJ010000116.1 GCA_958439155.1 uncultured Veillonellaceae bacterium | reverse complement strand
GCGCGGCAGAAAGGAGATTTCCATGGGCATTTTAAAAATCGCCTGCACGCCGGCGGCGGCCAAGTATTTCGCGACGAAGCGGAAGACGGTCAATCCCAGTCTTTCTGATTTCACCGACGTAGCGGCGGCAGTCCTCACCAGTGAGGATACGCAGCTCATCCAGAAAATTGACGCTACCTGCTTCAAAATTCCGATCTTCCTCATCAAAACTGACGATGACGCTTTTGACGATGATGAAATCGGCTCGGTGTACCGCATCATGGACACGGACCATTTTGACAAGAAGCTCTACAGCCGGCAAATCGAAGCGGCCGCGTCCCAGTATGAGACAAATCTCCTCCCCCCTTTCTTCGGTGCTCTCAAGAGCTATGTAGAGGAAGGCAATTCCGAATTTGACTGCCCCGGCCACCAAGGCGGGCAGTATTTCCGGCGCCATCCTGTGGGCCGCCTCTTCTATGAATTTTTTGGAGAAAATCTTTTCCGCGCCGACATCTGCAACGCTGACGTAAAGCTGGGAGACCTCCTCATTCATGAAGGCTACGCCTATGCGGCCCAGCAGCACGCCGCCCATGTATTCAACGCGGACAAGACCTACTTCGTCCTGAACGGCACGTCTACGGCGAATAAGGTGGTCACCTCCGCCCTTCTCGCGCCAGGGGACCTGGTGCTTTTTGACCGGAACAATCACAAATCCGCCATCCAGGGGGCGCTCATGGTGAGCGGCGCGAAACCGATCTACCTGGAAACCGCCCGCAATCCTTTCGGTTTCATCGGCGGCATCGACGCCCACTGCTTCGATGAGAAGTACCTGCGAAAACTCGCCGCCCAGATTGATCCGGAGAAGGCGAAGGAAAAGCGTCCTTTCCGTCTGGCCATCATCCAGCTCGGCACCTACGACGGCACCATTTACAATGCCCGTCAGGTAGTGGACAAGATCGGCCACCTTTGCGACTACATTTTCTTTGACTCCGCCTGGGTGGGCTATGAGCAGTTCATTCCTATGATGAAAGACTGCAGTCCCCTCCTTCTCGATCTGGGCCCGGACGACCCGGGGATCATCGTCACCCAGTCAGTGCACAAACAGCAGGCCGGCTTCTCCCAGACCTCGCAGATCCACAAAAAGGACAGCCACATCAAAGGGCAGGAGCGCTACTGCGACCACAAGCGCTTCAACAACGCCTACATGCTCTACGCCTCTACCAGTCCTTTCTATCCTCTCTTTGCGGCGCTCGACGTGAATGCCCGCATCCAGGAAGGAGACGCAGGAAAGCGCCTCTGGATGGACTGCGTGAAACTTGCCATCGACGCGCGGAAAGGCATTCTCCGCCACTGCAAACTGATCCGGCCCTTCATTCCGGAAACGGTGCGGGGCAAGAAATGGGAAAGCTATCCCACCGAAAAAATCGCAAGCGACCTCGCCTTCTTCCGGTTCCATCCGAAAGACAAATGGCACCATTTCGAAGGATATGAAGAAAACCAGTACTTCGTCGATCCGTGCAAGCTTCTCCTTACCACGCCGGGCATCAACCGGGAAACCGGCGAGTACCAGGACTTCGGCATTCCCGCGACGATTCTCGCCAACTACCTCCGGGAAAACGGCATCATCCCGGAAAAATGCGATCTCAATTCCATTCTCTTCCTCATGACACCGGCAGAAACCCAGACGAAGCTGGAAAATCTCGTGTCCCACCTGGTTCGTTTCGAACGGGTCGTGAAGGAAGACAGGCCCCTGTCGGAAGTGCTCCCGTCGATTTATACTGCTTACCGGGACCGCTACCAGAATTACACCATTTCCATGCTCTGCCAGGAAATGCACGACTTCTACAAAAAGAATGACGTGAAGACCCTGCAGAAAAAACTCTTCCGCTATGACAGTTTCCCTGAAGCGAAAATGACGCCCCAGGAAGCGCACTATGCCTACATCCGGAATCGGGCTGAGCTGGTGCCCCTGTCGGAAATCAAAGGGCGCATCGCTCTCGAAGGAGCCCTACCCTACCCGCCGGGCATCGTCTGCGTCGTCCCCGGCGAAGCATGGAGCGACACCGCCCAGCGCTACTTCCTCACCCTCGAAGAAGGGATCAACCGCTTCCCCGGCTTCTCCCCGGAAATCCAAGGGGTCTATCTGGAAGAACACAATAGCCGCATCATCGGCCTGGGCAATGTGCTGAAAAAATAAATGCCAATCAAAAACGCCTCTCGCTGCGATAGAGGCGTTTTTGATTGCGTTATTTTAATTGAAGCAAGGATGGCACAGTGCATCATTGGTGCAGACAGTCTGAAGACGGGAGTCTGGAGTCTGAAGAGGAAATAGGAAGGTTTCTTTGATATACGGCTGCGCTGTGGGAGGAAGCCGTTAGCTGTTGGCTGACAGTTTGCGTACCTTTTCCCTGACAATATGGCACTAGTCATTGGCCCGTCCGGCCTGAGGATTACAAAAATTTCCGCCGCCTATTTTGTCCAGGCGGCGCACCGCCCCTCTAAACTCATAACTCTAAGCTCTAAACTCCGCTCCTATGATGCACCGCACGCTCCCATTTCCACAAGCTATACATGAAGATACTTCTGGATATCCTGGTTCTTACCTAAGATCAGAATGGTCTCGCCTTCTTCGAGACGCGTCCGGGGGGTGATGCCCGCGTCGAGCTGGCCTTGTTTTTTAATGGCCATGATGTTCACGTGGTAAGTCTTGCGCACGTCCAGTTCTCCTACGGTTTTTCCGATCCATGAAGCAGGAACAGCGATTTCGTAGACCGCGTGTTCCCGGTCGAGTTCAAAGTAATCGAAAACTTTGTCCGAGCTGTACCGGATCGCGGTCCACACGGCGAGCTGTTTTTCCGGGTACACCACTTCGTCGGCACCGTTCCGGAGGAGAAATTTTTCGTGGATGCCCCGTGCTGCCCGGGCGACTACCATTTTGGCGCCCAGTTCCTTCAGGAGGGAGGTGGTCTCAAGGGAGCTCTGAAAATCATCGCCAATGGCTACGATGCAGAGATCAAAATTCCGAATGCCCAGTGATTCGAGAAAATTCCGGTTCGTGCTGTCCGCGATGAGTCCTCTCGTCACATAAGGAAGGGCCATGTCTACCCGGTCTTCTTTATCATCCACCGCGAGCACTTCGTGATGGAGTTCATTGAGTTTTTTCGCGATATGCCGGCCATAGCGGCCAAGGCCGATGAGAAGAATGGATTTCATAGAAACCTCCATATATGGGAAAACATACAAATGTCGGGGCCGAAGGATAGTGCGTCATGAATGCAGGGTCTGAGGTCGGAGGTCGGATAGCGTGTCATTAACGCAGGGCTCGTGGTTTGAAGTCAAAAGTCTGAAGTCTGAAGAGGAAATAGGAAGGGCTTTTTTATATGCGGCTTCGCCGACGGGACTCAGGAAGGCAAGCGTGCGTCATCAGAGCGGAGTCCGCGGTCTGGGGTCTGAGGTCTAAGGCCGAAATAGGAGAAACTTTTTATATGCGGCTGCGCCGCTGGTACCAGATACGATGGGCGTCATTTCCAGTGGACGAGAATGGGACTTATGAGAGTCAATGCACTCTTTCTTATGACGGTCAGAGTCGAGTCCCTTCCTTCCCCTTTTAGTGTGAATCTTTCCATTTTTACGTAAGATCCACCCTAAAGGGGACCATAAAGGTCTCCACTCTGCGGCGTACTTTCTTTTAGCGTTTCTCTCAAGCATCTGTCACACGTCCGGTCGGGATGACCCCCATTTCGATAAAAAAGTGCGGGCAGTGGAATTCCACCCCAACCCCTTTCGCTTTCGGCCGTAAACGTGACAGCACAGGCAAACCAAGCACCTGGGACTGCGCTTCATGCCTGCAAACGATAAAATCCCATTCAACTCTCCGCCCTATCAAAATTCCGCCGAAGGCGGCACCACCCCTCTAAACTTTGCGCTCTGCACTCTGCGCCCCGTTCCTATGACGCACTATCCGTTATCCCCATTTCTGACGCAGCCCTTCCTCATATGGAAATTTTCTCCTCCGGAAGGCGCACGTAATTGTTTCCAAAATCCTTGTGCATCGCGTAGATCAGGGTAATGCCGCCTACCCGGCCGAAGAACATGAGGAGCATAAGCACATCCCGGGAGATCTGGCCGGCGTCGGCGGTGACGCCTACGGTGAGTCCCACTGTGGCGATGGCCGAGGCCGATTCGAAGGCGCTGTCCAGGATGGGGAAGCCGTCAATATAGGTAATAAGGATACTTCCCAGAGAGAGGAGGCCGATATAGAGAAGGAGCACTGTCAGGGAATGGCGGATCGACGTGGGAGCGATGCGGCGGCCGAAGCATTCCACGTCTTTTTTCATGCGGAATGTCGCCGCGGCGGTGGCGATCAGCGTGAAAAAGGTGGTACTCTTGATGCCCCCTGCTGTGGATCCGGGGCTGCCGCCGATCATCATGAGCAGAATCAGCACCATCCGGCCTCCTTCTGTCATAATATTCAGGTCCACCGTATTGTACCCAGCGGTGCGGGCGGTGACGGACTGGAAAAGAGACGCCCAGAAACGGGGACCATCCGGCAGGGAGGCGAAATCGCAGCTATAAAAAAGGAGGGCCGGCAGCAGAATCAGACCGACCGTCGCGGTGAGAATCATTTTCGTCTGGAGACGGTACTTCCGGAAATGAAGCCCGTTCACGAGCAGATCTGCCCAGGTGATGAATCCGAGACCGCCTGCAATAATGAGTACCATTACCGTCGCATTGATTACGGGATTTTCCGCGTAAAACATGAGAGAGCTCCCCGGTTTAAGCACCCCGGTCAGGTCGAAACCGGCGTTGCAGAAAGCGGAGATGGAATGAAACAGGGCGAACCACGCCCCTTTGATCCACCCAAATTCCCGGATGAATACCGGAGCCATCACCACAGCGCCCAGCCCTTCCAGAATGACTGTCCACTGGACGATGACCTTCAACATCTGCACGATCCCGCCCAGCTGCGGCGCCGATACCGCTTCCTGGAGAGTGCTCCGCTGCATGAGGCTGATATTCCTGCCGGAAAGGACGGCGATCATAATGGCGATGGTCACGACGCCCATACCGCCCACCTGGATCAGCGCCAGAATCACTGCCTGCCCGAAAAAGGTCCAGTACGTCCCTGTATCATGCACCACGAGACCGGTTACACAAGTCGCGGAGACAGAGGTAAAAAGGGCATCCCAGAACCCGGCGCTTCCCGCGTCCGCCGTGGCAAAAGGGAGCATCAGAAGAAAGGTCCCTGCCAAAACAAGGCCGGCGAACCCGATAATGATGATCTGAAAGGCGCTGAGGCGCCTCATATAGTCCATACTTCCTCCGAAGCGCTGCTGTAAATGCAGCATAAGGAAATTGTTCATATTTATAAAGACTCCATTA
>CAUBUJ010000115.1 GCA_958439155.1 uncultured Veillonellaceae bacterium | reverse complement strand
TTTTTATGCTTGCCTTATTCATTGGCAAAAAGGAAGAAACCAGCGGGGCTGTTTTTCCTCTGTCCCCTATGATATGATAAAAATAATAAGTTCTCACTACGATGGACCCAGGGACATCTGTTTAACCTCGCTGCCTGCAGCAAAGGAGATTCCTATGAGAAAATTGAGTACATGCCGCCGGATCGGGGCGGCCGCTTTATTGGTTTTCCTCCCTTTCGGCGTGTTCGCGGAAGAAATGCCGCCGTCGCCTTCTGTCTCTCCGGCGGCACAGGCCATCTCCTATCCCGCCCACTGGAACAGCGATGCCCGCTATCCCATCGCCTATGCGGCAGAGGGCACCGCCTGGTATGAAGACACAAAATCCATCAAAATTGCCGCCAATGACGCGGAGGAGATGATTTTTTCCATGGATGTATTTATGGTCCATACCGCCTCTGACGCGTCGGCTTTCGAATTCCAGCGGTTCTGGTTCCGCCGCATCCGCTCTGACGATGTGTACACCGTCTATGTCCGTCACGGCGACATTGGCGAATGGACGCCGCTGTCCCTGCGGGATACGTCGCCGGAGCAGCGCCTCTTCCTCGCGGGCTGGCAGTCCGCCACGGGATTTGACTACATGAGCGTTTAAAAGGACGGACCCCCTCTCCCCGTCAGAAAGGATCTTCCTTTCCCATCAAAAAAGACCAGCCTTCCCCCCGGAGGCCGGTCTTTTTTGATGAAGTTATTTTGCCTGCGGCATTTCTTTATTGTCGGTGGCGCTCACTACGTCCACCACTTTGCCGCCATGTTTCTTTGTGAGCACCGGATGGAGCACCAGCAGAAGGATGATCCATACAGGCGTCACATAGAGAGCCACTCTCGTGTCTTCACGGAAGGCAGAGGCGATCACCACGCAGAGGATGAACGCCATGGTCAGGTATCCCGTATACGGCGCGCCGGGCATGCGGTAGCTGAGCTTTGCCTTTTCTTCTTCCGAAAGGGAAGCGCGGAACCGGTTCTGTGTATAAAGGATGACAAACCATACGAAGAGCGCCCCGAAGGAGCCCACGCTTGTGATGTATACAAAGACCTGGGACGGCATGATGTAGTTCAGAATGACTGCCAGGAGCAGAACGCCCGCAGAGAAGAGAATCCCCACCCAGGGCAGGCGGTGCCGGTTCAGCGTCTGGAAGCATTTCGGCGCATTTCCCTGGAGAGATAGGTTGTAGAGCATGCGGCCGGAACTGAAAATGCCGCTGTTGCACGACGACAGCACTGCGGTGATGACCACCAGATTGATAATGTCTGCCGCGCCGCGGATGCCTAATTTTTCGAAGGTAATCACGAAGGGGCTGCCCATATGGCCGATTTCATTCCACGGATAGATGGACATGATCACTGCCAGAGAGAGCACATAGAAAATCAGGATACGCCAGAACACTTCATCCACCGCTTTTTTGATGGTGGATTTCGGGTCATGCGCTTCCCCGGCGGTAACGCCGATGATTTCAATGCCGAGATAGGAATACATCACCATGACGAGCGCCATGAGCGTGCCGCTCACCCCATTGGGGAAGAAGCCGCCGTGGCTCCAGAGATTGCTGATGCCGGTGGCAATGCCGTCATTGCCGATCCCGAAGAAGACCATGCCGGCGCCGCTAACGATCATGAAAATAATGGTGACGATTTTGATCAGGGCAAACCAGAATTCACATTCCCCATAGGCAGAGACGGCAATAAAATTGACTGCTGTCATAATGAGGAGCGCCACCAGCGCCGATACCCACTGGGGCAGATCGGGATACCAGAAATTCATGTAGATCCCCACAGCGGTGAGTTCCGCCATGCACGTGACCATCCACATGTACCAGTAGGTCCAGCCTGTCATGTAGCCCCATTTCTGCCCGAGGAAACGGGCTGCATGGGCGCTGAAGGCACCCGATACAGGGTAAGCTACAGAAAGCTCGCCTAAGGCGCGCATAATGAAATAAATGGCGATGCCGCCGATTACATAAGTCAGAAGCACCGACGGGCCGGCCAGTTCGATCGCTGTGGCAGACCCAAGGAAAAGGCCGACGCCGATAGCGCCGCCCAGGCCGATCAGCTGGATGTGGCGGTTTTTGAGCCCCCGTTCCAGTCCTTCATGCAGTTCCTGATCTTCTTGATTCATGATAATCCCCCTATCCGTCTGGAGCCACGCTCCATCTATGCTGACCGCAGCTGCCTACCCGGCCCGGCTTTTGCCAGACGCCTGCAGCGCATCGCAGCACCCCGGTTTTCCCATAACCGGCATGACATAGTTATTATTGTAAAGGCTGCTGCCCAAGGCTGCAACATACCTGTTTTATATCCATTCCATGCGTTAAAACTATATCTAAAGATCATATAAAAAGAGAAGGAACGGGGGTCTGCCCTCATTCCTTCTCTTTTCCATCGGGTCAGTGGGAAATATAGACTTCCACATTTCTCACGCCGAAATTATAACATTCTTCAAAGGTCTCCATGCAGAGATCAATCCGGCTGCCCTGGATGGCGCCGCCCGTATCGGCTGCCACCGCCGCTCCGTAACCGGGAATATACACCGATGTGCCCAGGGGAATGATGGACGGGTCCACCGCGATCGTACCATATCCTGCGCGGGTGCCGGTGGCGGTAATGCCCTCTCCATTGCCATCACTTGGATGGTAAGCGGTGGCCGTCATATGAAGGACCTGTCCCACCGTGCCGTCCAGGGTTCCCACTTTCATAGAGCCTTCCAGCCCTTCATCGAGAATCTCGCTTTTCAGCGCTTCCGAACGGACCACCTTGCCGCCGGCCACCACTTCTTCATAGGTGACCATCTGCTGCCCGGACCGGCCCGGATCGAGAACCACCGCGTCACCTTCCCCGAGGCTAGGATCATACCACTTGACATAGCTTATGGGAAGCGCCGCCTTCCTGGTAGAAGTCCGCACCTGGTAGGGCACCACATGAATATCCATGCCCGCTTTGACGAGGGTCATGCCGTCTTCGAGGGGCATCATTTCCCGCCAGTCAAAACCGGCTTCATTCACAACGCCCTGCACCGTCTGCTGGGTGGTATAGATGGTTTCTGTCTTTCCATCGGCATGGACTGTGACAGGCACGGCCCGTTCCACAAAGATCATGGAGCCGTCTTCCATCTGGTTCGTGCTGGACCAGAACGTATCATGCTCCCCAAGCTCTATATCCGCCGCGAAGAGCGTATCCCGCGCGTCCTTTGCGTGGGTTCTCACCGTTTTTTTCACGGCACCGTCATAAATGGTGACGGTTTTCCCTGTCATATCAAACGCTGCCAGGGACATGGCAGAAGTGACCGTCAAAAAGGTCAAAAGAATGGGGAAAAAATAAGCTTGACATTTTTTTGAGAGTTTTTGATTCAACTTCATCCCTCCTACGGAAAGGATTCTATCATAGGCGGACGTTTTGTCAAATTATCTAAGGTTTACATACATATAAATGCACTATTTATATGATAATTACTTACTATTTTAGATGCATATCCGATCAAATGCCAGGTGTATTTTGGCCGTATTATTTTCTTGTAAATCCATTTTATTCCCATATTTCCTATCTATTTTCACTCTTTTATTTGTAAACTTCGTCCATTCCTATGGGATTTTAAGGTCTGAAAATCATGAAATAAAGAAAAAAATCCCCGCCAGGCGTACATTCCCTCCTATACGGACAAATAAAAAAATCTGTCCCGTTTTTGCTGCCGGATTTTTCCATTTTTATAAGATTGCCCTTTTTTGTCCCATCATTTTTCATCCTGTTTCGTATATTTTCGATATACTCGTTTTTCAAAGAACAGGAATTTTTCTCCACTTTGCTCTGTAAAGACAGATTAACTTTCCTTATTTCCGCCACTTTGATTCTTATTTCCTGATTTTCTCTCCACTTTCAAAAAAGAGATTTTCTATCATGCCATATAAAATCCATATGCCCTGCCGTAAAAGCTCTCCTTTCACGTCATTTTATTTGTCCATATACAGTGGACATTTTGAGGCAGAAAAAGGGCAGAAAAAAAGACCGGAAGACCGGCCCTTTCTTCTGCCCTGCCTGTTAATTCTCAGGAATGTACGGTTCCATGCGCTGCTTCAAAGTCATCTTTTTTCCATGATCCCGCTTTTCTGCCAGATGCTGGAAGACTTCATGGGCGCAGACTTTATTTTCCGGCGCGATCATCTTGGTCCAGGTGCCGTCAGGCTGCATGATGTGCGCCTTCTGGTTGTCCGCCATTTCGATGTCCACCATTTTCTTAATCCGTGCTTTCAGGTCAGGATCCACCACGGGAATCATCAGTTCCACCCGGTCATTCAGATTCCGGGGCATCCAGTCGGCGCTGCCGATATAGACTTCCTCTCTGCCGCCGTTGGCAAAGCAGAAAATGCGGCTGTGTTCCAGGAAACGGCCGACAATGCTCCGCACCGTAATGTTGTCGCTCACGCCGGGAATGCCTGGAATGAGAACGCAGATGCCCCGCACGATGAGGTCGATTTTGACCCCCGCTGCCGACGCTTCATAGAGCTTGGCGATCATGGGCTGGTCCAAGAGGGAATTCATCTTCGCCGTAATATGGGCGGGCTCTCCTTCTTTGGCAAACTGGATCTCCCTGTCGATCATGGCCATGCAGCGCTGGCGCATATTGAGAGGCGCCACGATGAAGGAATTCCACATCGGCGGATCAGAATAGCCCGAGAGGAGGTTGAAGAAAGCCGATGCATCCACCCCGAAAAGATCATTGCAGGTGAGCACGCCCAGATCGGTATAGAGTTTGGCCGTGGAAGCATTGTAATTGCCGGTGGCTACATGGACGTAGCGGCGGATGCCGTCCTTTTCCCGGCGGATCACGAGGGTACATTTGGAATGGGTCTTCAGACCCACCAGACCGTAAATGACATGGGCCCCTGCTTTTTCCAGACGGCGCGCCATGAGGATGTTGTTGGCTTCATCAAAGCGGGCCTTCACTTCCATGAGGACTGTCACCTGTTTGCCGTTCTGCGCCGCTTTTTCCAGAGCCCGGATAATGGGGCTGTCTGAACTGACCCGGTAGAGAGTCTGCTTGATGGCGAGCACATCTTTGTCGGCGGCGGCGGAAGCGACGAAATTGACCACAGACTCATCGAACGATTCATAAGGAAGGTGGATGAGCAGGTCCTTCTGGCGGATCATGTCAAATATATTTCCATTGCCCAGCTGGATCTGGCTCCACGGCGTATGGGGATGCGCTTCCGCATAGCGGAGACGGTCATAGCCCTTGATGCCGCAGAATCCAAAGTACATCGTCAGGTCGATCGGGCCGTCAATGGCGTAGGTATCTTCTTTTTCCAGACTGGTCGCCTGCGCCATGAAACGCTGGACGAAGCGGCTCG
>CAUBUJ010000114.1 GCA_958439155.1 uncultured Veillonellaceae bacterium | reverse complement strand
GGTACCGCCCGAGAATGTACCCTTCCCGGACGCAGCCGCCGAAATCGCGGGCAAACACTGAATTGGGCCGTTCCGGATCGGCAGGAAGCTCCTCGATTTGTATGCCCTCTCCGCGGTAGATCGCCTGCAGCGCTTCATATTCGCGGCGCATTTTCTCCTTGTCAAAAGGCTGTCCTACATATTTTTCGGCGATCGCATTGATGGGCCTGGCCTCGAGATACGACGGCGGCGACATGAGGACCCGCGTCAATTTTCCTGTGCCATTGGCAGTAAACATAGGTATCATCTTCCTTTCTCAGGGTATAATGCAAGGAGAGATTCCATTTCCTTTGGGGAATCCTCTATGATTTTTCTATTATAAAGCACTATGGGAAATCCAGACAGGGTGCGTTTTTTTGAGGAGGTCTATATGAAATTTCTCGTACTCTATTCGTCACGCACAGGAAATACAGAAAAAGTAGCCCGCGCCATCGCCGGCGCGCTTTCGGCAGACATCGCTCCCGTCTCCAGGGCGCCTGCTGACCTGACACCGTATGCAGCGGTCTTCCTCGGATTCTGGGCCTTCCGGCGCGGCGCCGACCCCCAGGCTCAGGCGGTACTCTCCCAGATCCACCGCCCGGCAGCGCTCTTCGCCACAGCCGGGGCCTATCCCGATTCTGACGCAGCCAAACGGTACCTTGCCAACGCGGCGGCTCTCCTGCCGGAAGACGCGCCGTACCTGGGAGGCTTCCTCTGCCAGGGCCGGGTCCACTCCTTCCACACAGGACGCCGCTCCGCCCATACCGAACAGGTCCATCCGCTGACCCCGGAAAGAAGGGCCCGCCTGGAAGAAGCAGAACACCATCCTGACGAAACGGATCTAAAAAAAGCGTCAGACTTCGCGAAAGCCATCGCCGCTGCATTCCAGGAGGAATAACGCATAGCCCGCGTTTGCAGATGGTACCATGGGAGCGGGGCCCGCGGTCTGGGGTCTGGGATCTGGGGTCTAAGGTCAGATGGTGCATCATGGGGGCAGGGTCCCTGGTCTGAAGGCAAAAGTCTGAAGAGGAAGTAGAAAGCAAGCTGTCAGCCTTCAGCTTTCAGCTGTCAGTTGAGAGGGGCGGTGCGTCATTAGCGCAGAGCTCGTGGTCTGAAGTCCGAAGTCTGGAGTCTGGAGTGGAAAGCGGAAGGACTTCCTTTATATGCGGCTCCGCCGCGGAATAAAGCGGCTAACGGCTGGTGCATTATTGGCGTGAGGTCAAAGGTCTGAGGTCTGGGGTCTAAGGCGAGAATGGGAAGGGCTTCCTTTATATATGGCTCCGCCGTGTATGAGCGGGTTGAAAAGCATTTGGTACGCAGGCCCGGCGCTTCGGACCATACAAAATTCCGCCGCCCATTTTATTTGAGGCGGCACCACCCCTCTCCACTCATAACTCTAAGCCCTAAACTTTCTCATGCCCATGCGGCCAGCATCTACCGCCCTGCGCTTTGCGCTACGCGCTACGCTACCATGATGCACCTTTCCCACAACAGCAAATACAGTACATCCCTTTCTGAAAATAAAAGTATATCCTCCCTCGACCATGCACTATTTAAAATGGTATAATCGAATTATAGAATACCTGTCAAGACAGCGGCGCAAGCCGCCTATTTATAGAGAAAGGATTTCGTCATGGCTCACCGCGCACCGCCCACCCCGCCTGCTTCCCGCAATTTTACCGATGACTTCTTCGATTTCTTCAAAGATGAATCCGCCGGCGGCATCATCCTCCTCATATGCGCCGCCATCGCCATGGCTCTCGCCAATTCCCCCCTGGCGGAAAATTACGAACATTTCCTTCACATTCCGGTATCGCTCACGCCGGATCTGTCCATGTCCCTACTCCACTGGATCAATGACGGCCTCATGGTCATTTTCTTCCTCGTGGTGGGCATGGAAATCAAGCGGGAATTTCTCTTCGGCGAGCTGAAATCCCTCTCCGCCACCATTCTTCCCATTGCCGCCGCGGTGGGCGGTATGGTGGTGCCTGCCCTCATCTATACGCTCTTTAACTTTGGAGAAGCATCCATGTCGGGCTGGGCCATCCCCATGTGCACCGACATCGCCTTCTCTCTCGGAGTGCTCGCCTTCGCGGCGAAGACCGTTCCGAAAAGCGTGGCCATTTTCCTCACCGCTCTGGCCATCGTAGACGACCTGGGGGGCATCGTGGTGATCGCCCTGTTCTACAGCAGCTCCCTCCAGTACATGGCCCTCGCTGTCGGGCTGGCAGTGCTTCTCGTACTCTACCTTCTCGGACGGCGGGGCATCCATACCCCCTTTCTCTACATTCTGGGCGGCCTCATCACATGGTATGCCTTCCTGAAATCGGGCATCCATCCCACCATCGCCGGCGTTCTGGTGGGCTTCACCATTCCTGCCGGCACGGAAGAAACAGAGCACGAATTTCCCCTCTGCCGGTGGGAACACGCTCTCTCCCCATGGTCAGCCTTCCTGATCATGCCTGTCTTCGCTCTTGGAAATGCCGGCATTCCTCTCTCCGGAGAAAGCTTCGCCAGCCTCCTTGACCCGATCGGTCTGGGCGTCATCGGCGGCCTCTTCCTGGGCAAACCGCTCGGCATCATCCTCATGGTATTCTTCCTCATCAAGTGCGGCATCGCCCGCATGCCCGACGGCGTCCGGTGGAGCCACTTCCTCGGCGCAGGCGTCCTGGCGGGCATCGGCTTCACCATGTCCATCTTCCTGGCCACTCTCTCCTTCACCGGTGCGGCGGACCTGGTCACGGCCAAAGCAGCCATCGTCACCGCCTCCCTCATCTCCGGCCTGGCAGGCATGGTCATTTTCAAGATGCAGGGATAAAAAATCCTCTCCTGTGTAAACCGCTTCTGGAAAGTCCGCCCTTTCCCAAGTGATGAAAAAAAGATGGCCTTCCGGGGTCATCTTTTTTCGCACGCAAAAAGATGGTCCGAAAGGGGGAAAGGACCATCTTTTTGTGTGTACTAATTCTCAGGAAATGTAAGGGGAATGTTGAGGGGCTCAGGGTATCACCTTCGCCCCTCTATATGGAAGGAATCTTCTTCCTCGCTCCGTCACCATGCGGCGCGGATATCCCGCTTTTCTCTCACCGGGACGGCGATCACTTTCGGGCCGCCGATCCACCAGGGGATATCTACGCTTTTGATTTCTCTTCTCTTATTGTCTTTTGTGATAGATCTGTTTTTTTCCATAGGGATCACTCCTTGCTCTGGAAATGGATATGTTTGGGGAGTCACTCTTTCATGGTGTGCTCCTTGTTTTTCATAGGGTACTATGTTTTTGATGTTTATATAGTACACTATGAAATTAAAAAATGCAAGGGATTTTTCCGGAATTTCACTACATTTATTTATTGTTCAAAAAGATTTTATAATAGGTGAACTTGCGTGCGCACGGAGCGGCGCTGATTAAAAAGTGAGTGAGTTTTGAAGAAATCGCCCTGGGCGCCCGTTCTTTTTTCTGCAGAAGGGCGGTACAATCATAAGGAAGTCCGGCGCCAGGTGCCGGCGAAAGGAGACCGTATGCATCTTTTATTCGTATGTCACGGCAATATCTGCCGCTCTCCCATGGCGGAATATATCATGAAAGACCTCGTCAGCAAGGCGGGCCTGTCTCATGACATTTCCGTCTCCTCTGCGGCGCTCACCACGGAAGAAATCGGACATGACATGTACCCGCCGGCTCGGCGGACACTCACCGCCATGGGCATCCCCTTCACCCCGCGCCGGGCGCGCCTCATGAGCCGCGCCGATTATGATGCGGCAGACCTGGTGCTGGCTATGGATGAGGAAAATTTATACCACCTCCGCCGCCTCATTGGAGATGACGAAGAGGGAAAAATTCATCTTCTCATGGAGTATGCCGGAGAGAAACGGGAGGTCGCCGATCCATGGTATACAGGAGATTTCCGGAAAACCTACGACGACATCCGCCGCGGCTGCGAGGGACTCTTACAGGCGCTGCGGAATACAGGCTGTTAGCTGTTGGCTGTTGGTGCGTCATTAGAGCAGGGCTCATGGTCTGAAGTTGGAGATCTGGAGTCTGAAGAAGAAAGCGGAGAGGCTCTTCTTACGCGGCTTCGCCGCTGGCGGAAGCTGTCAGCTGTTAGCGGATGGTGCATCATTGGCGTGGGGCCTGAGGTCTGAGGTTTAAGGCGGAAAGCAGAAAACTTTCATATGCGGCTGCGCCGCTGCTTTCAACGTTTATATCTGCGGCTTTCCAGGAAATAAGACAACATGGCGGCAGGGCGCAGAGGGGTGAGGCCGCATAGGTGTGGGAAAATTGAGAGTGACCAGTTGAGAGAGGCGGATGCTGGCCGCAATAGGCCTTTTGGGTAGGCCGGGGCGCAGTTGCCAATGACGTACCAGACGCTAGCAGCTCCATCCCGCGGCGAAGCCGCATATAAAAAGATTTTACGCTTTGCTCTCCAGACTCCAGACTTCCGTCTTCAGACCACGGGCCGCGGACCCCGCTCCCATGACGCAGTACCGCACCTATTTCCCAGCGGCGGAGCCGCCTATAAAAATCCCTTCCGCTTCCCTCTTCAGACTTCCGACTCCCGTCTCCAGACCACAGCCCCCGTATCAATGACGCACCCTCTGACCTCAGATCTCAGACCACGGGCCGCGGCCCCCGCTCCCATGACGCACCATCCGGCCTCCGGCCTCAGACCCCGTGCCAATGACGCAGACCCCCTCCTCACCCACATCCCGTTTCCCCAAACAAAAAACGCCCCATAAGGAGCGTTTTTCATTTTGCCATTATTCACCCATTTCAGTCAGCACATGAGCGCATCTTGCGCAGAGGTGCGGGTGTTTCGGATCGGAGCCGACTGTGGGATCGTGTTTCCAGCAGCGTTCACACTTTTCCCGGGTGGACGGGGTGACCACCACTTTCACTGTGCCTTCTTCATTGGCGACAGCCTTTTCCGGGGCGCCGGCAGTGCCTTTCACGAGGGTGACGGTGCTTACGATGCACAGGTCTGCCAGGAAGTCTTTCATTTCGTCCAGCGCCGCGTAGTCATCGCCGTCGGCATAGACGGTGACGTCCGCGTCGAGGGCGTGGCCGATTTCTTTGGCGACGCGCGCTTCTTCGAGAGCCTTGGTGATGACGCTCCGGAGGGCGAGGCGCTTGTCCCATTTTGCTTCCAGCGCTTCATCGAGGTACTGGGGCTTCGCTTCCGGCCAGTCTGCGAGGTGGACGGACTTTTCTCTTTCCACGCCTGCCGGCAGTGCCTGCCAGACTTCTTCAGCGGTGAAGGAGATGACCGGCGCCATGAGGCGGACCAGGGTGGTGAGAATTTCGTACATCGCGGTCTGGGCGCTGCGGCGGAGGTGTCCGTCTGCTTTTTCCGCGTACATCCGGT
>CAUBUJ010000113.1 GCA_958439155.1 uncultured Veillonellaceae bacterium | reverse complement strand
CATTTACATCCGCAAAGGCAAAATAGTTCCACTTCACTCCGCTTTGCCCATGGTAAGCTCCGCTTTCTGCTTCTCCTGCCAGTGATCCCAGTGCACCGCCTACAACGGCTGCAATGTTCTGTACGATGTCAGGATGCTCCTCCATCCATGCTTTTCCCTTTATTTTTTCGAGATACCCCGTCACGTACTCGCTGACGCCTTCTGTCATGGCTCCTGTGAATGCGCTTCCTCCGCTCAGATCACCAAGGATTGCTCCCAGTGCTCCATGAGCCAGGACTTTTTCTGTGCTTCCTTCGCTCCATCCTTTGCTTTCCGCCAGTTTATGGATCGCTTTGTTCCCTTCTTTACTGAGAATGCCGATCAGTTCCTGCCGTTCTTTTACGTCTTCTTTATCGAATATCTGCGCCAGTTTCCCTAAGCTGTTTTTCGTATCCCGATTCAGATTGCCAATGTCCTGTTTCTGATTATCCTTGTCAATAATGGTAATCGTTCCTTCAGAAATTCCCGCTTTGGTGGTGCTGCCCGCTTTGCCTTTCACGGCAGGCCTAATAGTCGGCGTCAGGCCTTTTTCATTGAGCTTGGTGTTTCCGCCTTTGCTGTATCCTATGCCGTAGCCGCCTGCTTTATAATCCGCTTTGTTCCCTATATTTTCCCACGACAAAGTACCGGTAGTAAGATGGTTCTTTTCCGCCGGTGCTTTACTGTCCATGACAGCCCCTTTCAGGTCTGTGTTTCCTTTGACTTCTACATCATAGCCTTCACCGCCTGCATAGATGCCGCTCTGGTCGGTAACGCTGCTGTAACGACTGTCAATACTGCCGGCACTTGCTCCTCCGCCTATGCCAGTTTTATGACTGCCAAGGGTATAGTCCACATTCAGCCCAGCAGAACTGTTCTTTTCTTCGTAACTATTGCTGTCCTGTTTGCTTTCTATCTGCAGATCCCCGCCAACGTTTCCAGTGACTTCCCCGCCGCTTACTTTTCCACCTTGGATCGCCGTATCTTTGCCGCTGGTAAATTCCAACTTTTTATCAGCAGTGATTGTGCTCTCATTGTATGTGATGCCATTTTCCCGGATGTTCCCTTGCGATTTGTCATAGCTCGCGGTAATTCCCTGCAATCCGCCCACACCAATGGAAGCCCCCAGGCTGGCGCTGCTGGATTTGGAATCTTGCTTGGTAATATTGCTGTTTTCTGAAGCAGTTATACTCAGGTTTTCCTTAGCATTGAGTGTTACATCATTACCTTCCACATGGCTGCCCTTGATGGCAATATCTTTCTGGGTAGAGGTGATCGTTACATCCCCTTCCGCCTTGATCTGGCTGCCATTGGATACAACCGTGGTGCTTTCACTTTCACTCCGGCTCTTTGTGCTGCCAAGGCTTACATTTACGCTGAGATGTTTAGACGGATCGTTCACCGCGTCTTTGATGGTTTGGAGATTCTCTTTCACCGTGTCATACGCTTCATATCCATGCAGTGCTGCCAGGCGCTTGTCTTCCACCTGATGGGCTCGCTCTACGTGGTCCACAGCTTCCACGGCGGTTTTTACTGCCGATTCGCCTATGGACACACTAAGCCCGCTGCGTTCGTATTCATGTTTCTCCTGAGAATTGTAGATGCTGTTGGTGTTTTCAATATTCACGCTGCTGTTAGTAATAGTCATGGCTTTTACGGCAAAGAAAAAACTTCCAACGGGCCAGCCGCCTGCATGGCCGTTGTCATCTTCTGACTGGCTCTGTATTGCAGGCTGCGTTCTGCTCGTTTGGAAGTTTGCTCTTGTTCTTTTTGATTGATGATCTGCTGCTGTTTTGCCGCAAGGTCCTCCCCCGGCGCGGCGCTGGCCGTGCCTGTCACCACCGTGCTGCTTCCGAGCATAACCAAGGCCATCACTGCTGACATTTTCATAGGGCTGCTCCTTTTGACCATCCCATAGGGGGAGAAATGATCCGTATCGCTTGAAGTTACGCTTAGTATATTCCTTTCTTTTAGAAATGTAAATAATGTTTGAACATTTCCTATGTCCCGTTCCCTTCTGATCGTATATAAGAAAATTTTATCACTGGATCTGCAAAATTCCTTCCCGCTTCAGATTTTCGGATCCAGCCTTCAAACTCCGTGACAAGGATACACCATCCGCCGCGGGCCTCAGACCTTTGACCTTCGACCTCAGGCCTTAGACCCTGGCGGCATGATGCACCGCCGCCAATCCCATCCCATGCATCAAAAATTTCCCCTTGACAAGAATCCACGGCAGGCATATACTAAGCGCAACAAACGCGATGATGGAGAAGGGATCATGAATCCATGCAGAGAGGCAGCGGCTGGTGGGAGCTGCCGGGAGGAAATGGTCTTTCCGCTTCGGAGTGAGGAATGATGAATTCCGCGGGATCGCCCGTTACAGCAGCGAAAGATGGCCGGTATGGCAATTTGGGTGGTATCGCGGGTTCTCTCGTCCCTTGGGGATGAGGGCTTTTTTATTTCTATCCCCGCGCTCCCTGCTGCATGCGCCGGACCGAATTTGGGTGGCACCGCGAGAAGAGAAGCTCGTCCCATGGGACGCTTCTCTTTTATTGTGGGTAAAACAGGAGGAAATGATGAAACGGGTTTATAATTTCAACGCCGGGCCTTCCCCGATGCCGCTTTCTGTATTGGAAGAAATCCGGGACGAAATGACCGATTACAAGGGCACCGGCATGGGCATCATCGAGATGAGCCACCGGTCGAAAGAATTCCAGGCCATGCTGGATGAGACGAAGGCGCTTCTGAGAGAGCTCATGGATCTCCGGGAAGGACAGGAAATCGTCTTTATCCAGGGCGGCGGGTCCATGCAGTTCATTATGGAGGCGTACAATTTCCTCCATACCCGCGCGGCTTACGCCGATACCGGCGTGTGGGCCCACAAGGCGCAGGACGCGGCCGCTTTCTACGGCGAGGTCTATGACGCGAATTCCGCGAAGGACCGGAATTATTCCTACATTCCTGATACCTATGCAATCCAGCCCGGCACGGATTACCTTCATATCACGGCGAACAATACCATTTACGGCACGGAGTACTGGCATTTCCCGAAGGTGGATGTACCGGTCATCTGCGACATGTCCAGCGACATTCTTTCCCGCGTGGTGGACTGCAACCAGTTCGGCATGATCTGGGCAGGGATCCAGAAAAATCTCGGCGCCGCCGGGACAGCCCTCGTGGTGATCAAGAAGGATTTCCTCCACACTGCCCGGACCGATCTTCCCGCCTTCCTCCGGTACCAGACTTTTGTAGACAAGGATTCCACCTACAATACGCCGGCGGTGTTCTGCATTTACACCCTCAACAAAATGCTCCACTGGGTGAAAAATATGGGCGGCGCCGCGGCTCTCGAAGTGAGAAACAAAATCAAAGCGGATACGCTCTATGACGTGATCGACGGAAGCGGCGGATTCTACCGGGGCCACGCGGAAAAGGCCCACCGGAGCCGCATGAATGTGACCTTCAATCTGAAAGACGCTGCTATGGAGAAGGATTTCATCGCCAAGGCGAAGGAACATGATCTCATTGGCACAGGCGGCCACCGTCTCGTCGGCGGGTGCCGGGTGTCCCTGTACAACGCGGTCACGCCGGAAGCGGCACAGGCGATGGCCGATTTCATGAAAGAATATATGCGGGTGAACGGATAAAAAATCCCGTTTCTACAATATAAGACAAAGGAGAAGAACCATGTACAAAATTTTCATCACCAATGACGTAGCGAAAGAAGCGAAGGAATTTCTGGAAAAAGAATTTGTCGTCGACATCCAGCCGAACATGACCGAAGACGAGCTCTGCCAGGTCATCGGGAGCTATGACGCGATCATCACGAGAAGCCAGACCCGCATCACCGGGAAAGTGATCGAAGCGGCGAAGAATCTGAAGGTCATCGGCCGGGCCGGCGTCGGCGTGGACGGCATCGACATTCCCGCTGCCACGAAGCACGGCATCACTGTGGTGAATACGCCGGAATCGAATACGATCGCCGCGTGCGAGCACACCATCGCCCTCATGCTCGCCATGACCCGCCACATTCCCCAGGCGCACCAGTCCATCATGGAAGGGCGCTGGGACCGGAAGAGCTTCACCGGCATCCAGCTCCTCAATAAGACGGTAGGCATCATCGGCGTCGGCCGGGTCGGATCGAATGTGGCCAAGCGCCTCCAGGCATTCAATATGAAGACCATCGGCTACGATCCGTACATTCCCCTGGAACGGGGCAAGCAGCTCGGCGTGGAACTGGTGGATCTCCCCACGCTCCTTGCCCAGTCGGACTACATCACCCTCCACACGCCCCTCACCGATGAGACCCGCCACATGATCACCGCCAAAGAAATTGCCCAGATGAAGGACGGCGTGCGCATCGTCAATGCCAGCCGCGGCGCGGTCATCAAGATCGATGATCTGGCAGACGCCTTGAAGAGCGGCAAGGTTGCCGGCGCTGCCATCGATGTATGGGCGAAGGAACCGCTTCTGCCGGAAGAGAATCCCTTCCTGGGCATGAAGAATGTATGCCTCACGCCGCATCTGGGCGCGTCCACCGTAGAAGCGCAGATCGGCGTTGCTACCGACGTAGCCCGCGGCGTGGCGGACGCCCTCCACGGCGAGCCCGTGGCGACTGCAGTGAACGCATCCCCCATTACGAAGAGCACCCTTGCGGTGATCCAGCCTTACTTCGGCCTCTGCGAGCGCATGGGCAATATTGGAATTTACCTTGCTGACGGCCACATTTCCCGGGTCACTGTGGAATACACCGGCGAGCTGAAGGACACGGAAGTGGCGCCCCTTACGACCGCTGTCATCAAAGGCCTCCTCACGCCGGTGCTCCAGGCGACGGTCAATTTCGTGAATGCCCGGAACATCGCCGAAGAACGGCACATGGACATCCGGGAAGTGAAAGCCGGCAAGGGGCGGTACTTTACCACGTCGGTCACGGTCACCATTGAAACCGACAAGGGCACCCACCGCATCGCCGGCGTCCTCTTCGACCGGAAAGAAGCGAAGATTGTCCAGATCGATGATTACCTGGTGGACTTCGAACCGAAGGGATACCTCCTTGTGGCGCCTCATAAGGACCAGCCCAATATGATCGGCCAGATCGCAGGCATCCTCGGCCGGGCAGGGATCAATATCAACGGCATGCAGGTAGGACGGACCACGAAGAAGGGCACCAACATCATGGCGGTCGCCCTCGACAAGGACCTCCCCAATGACGTGCAGGTGGCGCTCAAAAATATTGACGGCATCCTGGACCTGAAAGTGATCAACTGTGAAAAGCACTGAGGCGCGCCATGGTACGAATCATCCTCATCCGTCACGGCGAGACCACGTGGAACCTGGAGGGACGCTACCAGGGCCAGGTGGATACGCCCCTCTCCCCGCGGG
>CAUBUJ010000112.1 GCA_958439155.1 uncultured Veillonellaceae bacterium | reverse complement strand
CCAATATTGTCTTTGTGCTTGGCAATGACGATGAGCGCCGCTGCCGCCGCGAAAACCGCGTATTCCAGAGGACGGCCCAGCAGATAAATCACGATGGGCACCACCGGCGCAGCAATAATGGAAGAGAGGGACACGATGCGGCTTGTGAGGAATACGGCGAGCCACACGAGAAATGCCGCGAGAGCCGCCGGCGGGCAGATATAGGCAAAAGCGCCGACGCCGCAGGCCACGCCGCGGCCGCTTTTGAATTTCAGGAATACCGACCAGTCATTGCCGACGATCACGAAAAACGCGCAGAGAAGGGCCTGCTGCACATCAGGCTCGCCGAGCCATACCGCAAACGCCCCTTTGGCGAAGTCGCAGAGAAAAACGGACAGGCCTGCTTTCACGCCGAGCACGCGGTACGCGTTGGTCGCGCCGATATTGCCGCTCCCCACTTTCTTCAGATTGACTCCGTAAAAGACTTTCCCTATGATGTATCCGCTCGGCACCGCGCCGATCAGGTACGCCAGGACGCACCAGAGCGCTGTCATCATAGATCGTCACCGTCTTTCTTGCTCCGTACCACAATGCGGATCGGCGAGCCTTCGAAGCCGAAAGACTCGCGCAGTCTGTTTTCGATAAACCGCACATAGGAGAAATGGATCAGATTGGCGTCATTGGCAAAGAGGACGAACGTCGGCGGGCGGATCCCCACTTCTGTCATGTAGTAGATTTTCGCCACCCGTCCTGCGTGGGCCGGCGGCGGATTGACCATTTTCGCGTCATCCAGAAGATCATTGAGAACACTGGTGGAAATGCGCATGCTGTGCTGGTCCGCTACGAAGAAGAGCAGGTCCGCCAGCTTGTGAATGCGCTGCTTCGTGAGGGCCGACCCGAAGAGAACCGGTGCGTACTGGGCAAAAGGAAGGGCTTTGCGAATATCTTCGGTGTAACGCACCATGGTATTGTTGTCTTTTTCTACAGCGTCCCATTTATTGACCAGAAGGATGAGTCCCTTCCCCGCTTCATGGACGTAGCCGGCGATGCGCTTGTCCTGCTCGGTCACCATGTCCCGTGCGTCCAGTACGAGCACCGCCACATCGCAGTTGTCGATGGCCCGGATGGAGCGGATCACGCTGTATTTTTCGAGAATGTCCGATATTTTCCCTTTCCGCCGCATCCCTGCCGTATCGACCAGGATGAATTCCCTGCCGTTGTACTTCCAGAGAGAATCCACGGCGTCTCTCGTGGTGCCCCATTCATCAGCTACCAGAGACCGTTCATAGCCGAGAAGGGAATTGATGAGCGTGGATTTCCCCACATTCGGGCGGCCAATGATGGCGGCGCGGATCGGCGCTTCTTCATCCCGTTCTTCCGATGCGGGGAAGGTGGCGGTCACCGCGTCGAGGAGCTCGCCGAAGCTCAAGTGGTTCACCGCGGAAATGCCGAGGGGATCCCCCAGGCCAAGGGCATAGAAATCATAAATTTCCATGGCCTGCTTGTCGCTGTCCACTTTATTCACTGCGAGCACCACCGGTTTCCCGGTACGGCGCAGCATGGACGCGATGGTCTCATCATCATGGGTGACGCCGCTTCTGGCATCCACCACAAAAATAATCACATCTGCCTCTTCGATGGCGAGCTGCGCCTGCTGGCGGATGCCGTCGGCCATCTGGTCCGGCGTATCCCGGAATTCAATGCCCCCTGTATCAATGAGGGTAAATTCCTTGTCCAGCCATTTCACATCACAATAAATCCGGTCCCGGGTTACGCCGGGAATATCTTCTACGATGGACACGCGCCGCTGGGCCAGTCCATTGATGAGCGTAGATTTACCCACATTCGGCCGTCCTACGATGGCCACGAGCGGTTTGCTCATACGTATCACCTCAATAATATAATCAAACTATTTTTAATCCAACACACAGTACCACAAAACCAGGCACCGCGCAAGGGTGAATTTCTTTTCCCTTGAGGAGAAGCGGAGGATTCCGCCCTTCCTCAAGAAAAAAGATATGCGGCAGCCATTGCTGCTGCAATGACTCCCGCATTCTTTTTCATGTAGTGATTCTATTGCCGGAGATTATTCTTCTTCCGGAGCAGCTTCTTCATGGGAAGCGGCTTCCACGAGGGAGAAGCTGATTCTCTTTCTGTTTTCATCAATGCCGATGATGCGGACTTTGATCACGTCGCCGAGAGCGCAGATGTCAGACGGCTTCTTGCTGTGATCCCGGGTCATTTCATTGATGTGGAGCAGACCGGTCAGGCCGTCTTCCAGTTCAACGATGACGCCGAATTCAAGAACCTTGACCACCTTGGCTTCTACTACGTCATCGATGGCATGTTCATGAATCGAGGTTTCCCACGGATCCGGCAGGCATTCCTTATGGGAGAAGGAAATTCTCTGCTTTTCCTTGTCGAAGGATTTAATCTTGACGTCAATTTCTTCTTCCGGCTGGAGAACGTCTTCCACTTTGCCGATCTTCTTCCAGGAAATATCGGAAATGTGGAGCAGGCCTTCTACGCCGTTTACATTGACGAATGCGCCGTAAGGCATAATCTTCTTCACTACGCCCTTGAGCACTTCACCGTCAGCATAGGCTTTTTCCAGAACGTCCAGTTCGCTGTCGCGCTGTTCTTCCAGGACTGCCTTGCGGGAAAGAACGAGACGGTTCTTCGCGCGGTCTACTTCGAGAATCTTTGCCTGGAATTTCTTGCCTACCAGGCCGGCCAGGGAATGAACGAAGCGGAGATCGCCCTGGGACAGGGGGATAAATCCGCGCAGGGATTTGATCTGGACGAGAAGGCCCACTTTAATTGCCTCTACGCCTTCGCATTCCACAGATTCATTCTTTTCAAAAGCTTCTTCCACTACGTCCCAGTCAGCAAGGCGGTCAACCTTGATCTTGGAAACGTAGATCGGGCTGTCTTCACGGATGGAATTGATGATCTGCACACGCAGTTCATCGCCCACCTTCAGGCAATCCTTCAGAGAAGCCGGTACGGGGAATGCGTATTCATGAACAGGAAGCACCGCTTCGGTCTTATAACCGAAAGAGATGTATGCCTTATTATCAAATACTTCAACCACCTTGCCGTTCACAACGCTGCCCTTATGAACGTCCAGATTGGTTTCCTCCGACTCCAACAACTTATTCATGTCTTCCATTGTACAAACTACCTCCTCTATGATCCAGTCCGGTGTGGAAGCACCGGCGGTGATGCCAACCTTGTCCTGGTGGTGAAACCATGAGAGCGAAAGCTCGTCCGCTGTCTCGATATGGTAGGTCACGGCGCCTTCCTGCCTGCAGACTTCTGCAAGCCGCGATGTATTTGCGCTGTTGCGTCCACCGATGACGATCATCACATCCATGGAGCGGGCCAGCTCGCGGGCAGCGTGCTGCCTGTCTGACGTGGCGCGGCAAATCGTCTTATGAACCTCTACCTTATCCGCTTTCTTCAAAACAGCTTCGATGAGTTCTTCTGCCAAAGCTTCAGAGAAAGTCGTTTGAATAACAATGTGGGCTTCCGCAAGATGGGGAAGCTTCACGACATCGTCCATGGACTCGACCAGAAAGCACCGGCCTTCCGCCCACTCTGCGACACTCTTCATTTCAGGATGATTTTTTTCACCGATGAGCACAACCTGATGTCCTTTTGCCACAAGCTCCTTTGTGATTTGCTGGTTGCGCATCACAAAAGGGCATGTCGCATCTACCAAGGCCAGATTTTTGCACTTGATCATATTATAGCACGAAGGACCCACACCATGCGAGCGGATTATGACAATTTTCTTATGAAAATCCTCTAAATGATCAATCGAAGGGATTCCTTCCGCCGCAAGACGGGCCACTACCTGGGGATTATGAATGAGCGGGCCGTAAGTGGCGGCGGGAATTCCTTTCTTCGCTGTATCAAGGGCCATCTTCATGGCCCGTCTCACGCCGTAGCAGAACCCCATTTCCCTGGCGCGGTATATTTTCATGCTCTCTCCTTCATGGCGAACTCACTTCTCCGGGGTATAGCCGGACTTTTCATAATAGGCGGCGCGCATGGAAAGAAGCGCTTCCCGCACCTGGTCATTCACTTCTTTCATCCTTTCATCGGTGGCCCGTCCTTTGGCAACAGGAATGGGCTCCCCAAAAATCACCGCCAGCGGCCCTTCCTTTTCCGGAAGTTTTTCCGTGCCGATCACCGCCACCGGAATAATGGGCGTCCCTGTCATAAGTGCCAGCGACGCCATGCCGTCATGAAAACGGCCGATCCGGTTGCCGTGGATGCGGGTGCCCTCCGGAAAAATGCCGAGGGGATTCCCGCTCTTGAGTTCCCGCATGGCCCGGCGGATCGCTGCCCGGTCCACGGTGCCCCGCTTCACGGGGAAGGTCCCGTAATAGCGGAGTACCGCGCCGAAGAAAGAATTTTTAAACAGCTCTTCTTTTGCCATGTAGTGGATCACTCTGGGACAGCATACCCCGATGGCAGGCGGGTCAAAGTTGCTTTTGTGATTCGGCGCAAAAATGACGGCCCCTTCCGCAGGAATGTGCTCCATCCCTTCCGCCTTCAGTCCTTTGATATGGAAAAAGTAAAATCCCAGAACGGTTCTTGTGATTTTGTAGATGAGTGAACGGATCATTCTCCCTGCCCCGCTTTCTCCCGGCAGATGTCCATGATCTTCTCTGCTGTCTCTTCCAGCGTCATATCGCTGTTGTCCAGAAACACCGCGTCCTCTGCCGGCTTCAAAGGCGCGACTTTTCTCGTGCTGTCCAGCGTATCCCGGCGGCGGATATCCGCCTCGATGGAGTCAACGGTCACATGGGGATTCGTTTCTTTCATATCCTTGTACCGGCGGATCGCCCGCACCCGGGGAGAAGCGGTGAGGAAAATTTTCACATCCGCCTTGGGGAGCACCACCGTCCCAATATCCCGTCCATCGAGGACCGTGCCTCCCTGGGCGGACAGTTTCCGCTGGAGCGCGGTCATTACATCCCGCACGGCGGGAATGGCCGATACGGCGGATACATGGGCAGACACTTCCGCCGTACGAAGGAACGGAGTCACCTCTTCCCCATCCAGAAAGACCCGCATGCCCCCTTCTCCCGGGGCCACCGTCATAGTCAGAGAGGCGGCCATCTTCGCGACTGCCTCCTCGTCTGTCAAATGGCGGCGGAGCGCCTCATAGGCAATCGCCCGGTACATCGCGCCTGTATCGAGATAAGTATAGCCCATGGAACGCGCAAAAATTTTGGAAACACTGCTCTTCCCCGCGCCGGCCGGGCCGTCAATGGCAATGGATAATCGTTTCATCCTGTCCTCCCGTTTTCTGTGAATGGTCTTTCCTATCGCCCTTATTATACCATGTGATCTTTTTGCGCGTCATCCCGGGGCAGCCTGCACGCCTCATGGGAGCGGGGCGCAGAGACCTGGTACGCCGC
>CAUBUJ010000111.1 GCA_958439155.1 uncultured Veillonellaceae bacterium | reverse complement strand
CCGTGCTATAATCAAGACAAAGCCCTTTATTTCATAAGGAGAATACCATGACAGAAAAAAGAACCGTATTTGACACACCCTTTGGCAGCCGTCCCAGGGAACTTCCTCTTGAGGCGGGGCGGTACCGCCTGATCTGGTCCCACAGCTGCCCCTGGTCCCAGCGGCAGGTGATCGCCCTGAAACTGCTCGGCCTGGACCAGTTCATTTCCATAAGCGACGTGAATTATCTCTGGACCGAAGCCCATGGATGGGATTTTTCCAATCATGACGGCGGCGTGGACCCGGTGCTCCATATTCATGACCTCAAGGATGCGTACGACCGGGCGGATCCGGATTTCGCCGGCGATGTGATCGTGCCCACCGTGACAGACGTTCTCACTGGAAAGACCGTGAATTCCGATCACGCTGCCATGCTTGGCTATTGGGAGAAGGCATGGAAACCTTTCCATAAGGAAGGGGCGCCGGATCTGGCGCCGGAGCATCTTTCCAAGGAAATCGGAGAGGTCAATGATTTCCTTCTCGCCCGCATTCTCACCGCGCCGTATAAAACGAGCGGCGCCGCCAGCCAGGCGGAGTATGACAAAGCATACGACGATTTCTATGACGCCTTTGACCAGCTGGAAGAACGCCTCGGGAGCCGCCGTTTCCTCCTTGGGGACTATGTGACCGATCCGGACCTGCGCCTGTATGTATTCCTCGTGCGGTATGACCTGCTCTTCTTCACGAAATGCGGCCTGAACCGGGCGCCCCTTTCCAGTTTCCCCAATCTCTATGATTATGGAAGGGAGCTTTACCACATTCCCGCCTTCCAGGAGACCACCTTCTTCGAAGATATCAAGAAAGCGGCCCAGCTCGGAGATCCGGCCAATCCCCATCAGATCGTCACGAAAGGGCCGGACCTGTCTCATTGGGACGATGTGCCCCTGATGCGGGCGGATCTCTCCCGCCATGGGTCGACGCTCTTTCTCAGAGAATCTGAAAAATAAGCGCGAAAAAAGCATGCCTCGCAAAGGGACATGCTTTTTTGTTACTTCGAATTTCCAATGTCACCAGTCTTGTCGAGCCATTTCAGGAGATCGCCGTAGGTGTCCTTCAGATGGAATACGATCAGGTTCAGCGTGGTGCGGATCATGGCCGGATCGAAATGGTCGTCTGCCGCAGGGAGGCACACATCGAGGAAGAGCGCGCCGTCTTCATTGACAGCGTACTTGAAGAACGCGTGCTGCGCGTTCAATTTCCGCAGGTATTCATAGAAAGAAGCGTCACCCATGCGGGGCGTGCGGGTGCCGAGCTGGCAGCGGATCACCGTGTAAATGCTGTTGTCCGTGATGACCGCCGCCATGAGACGGTGCTGGCCTGCAGGAAGAGCGGTGAGGTGCACCACCGCATGGTCTGTGCCGGGCACATCTTTCCGCTGGAAGAAATCCAGTCCTTCTTTTTTAAAATACGCGTCCAGCATGGGCGCTTTTTTATTGGGTTTGTCCTGGGTTTGTCCATTGAATGGAATCGTACTTGCCATGAGAGCCTCCTTGTATTTTTACTGTCTCTATTATAAGGGAGAAAGGGAGAAAGAGAAATATCCTTTTCCTATGGGAGGGCTGCATGCCCTTGCGGCGGGACGCTTGTCTTTCAGGCATAGGGGCGGCCGGGAGTGCCTTATTTGCGGCAGGGCCCGCGGTCTGAGGTCTAAGGTCAGGTGGTGCGCCATTGGCGCGGAGTCTGGGGTCTGAAGCCTGAGGTCTGAAACAGGAAGAATCTTTGGAAGGGCGGGGAGGCGGAAGAAATTGTAATGGAATTCCGCCTCCCATTGATAGTTGGCGGCGCACCACCGCTCTGCGCTATGTACTTTGCGTTCTGCGCCTTGCTGTCATGATGCACCATCTGCTTAAAGCCGGCTGGAAACAGCTAAGATTCCCCCCAATTTTTTCAAAGAAACAGGTGAAAAAAAGCGGCTTTTCCTGTAGAATAATAGGGCCAGTGAAAAGATATCGTAAAAACAGATTTTTAGAGAGGGGAAGCGGGATGACAGGAAAAAAGCAGGTAACAATTGGTATATTGGCGGCCATATTTGCAGCGCTCCTTTTTGCGGCGATGGATATTTTTGCGAAAGCCCTTGGCCGGATCGGCAGCGGGGAGATTACCTTTCTCCGCGGGCTTATTGGCCTCTTGTTCCTGCCTTTTATGGCGCGGCGCGCGGCGGAGACAGTCTTCTCCGGAAAGGATCGTCTCCTTCTCCATGTGCGGGGCTTTACCGGCGGCATGGGGATTCTCCTCTTCTTCTTTTCTCTCCGGGGCCTTACTCTGGGGGACGCGGAAATTTTGGCGCAGCTCTGCGCGTTCTTCATGTGCGTCTTGTCGCCGTTTTTTCTGAAAAACAATCCGAAGGGAAATATTCTCCTGCCCCTTCTCATTATCGCTGGCGGGGCGGGACTGGTGCTCCAGGTGTGGAATTTCCATTCCTTCAATGAATACGCTCTTCTCGGACTGGCGTCGGCTTTCTTCTCAGCCTGCGCCTATATCTGCATAGGGAAACTCACCGAAGTGCCCGGGCGCCATTCCGGGATTGAAATCGTCTTTTATTTCCAGTTCTACAGCATGCTCTGCGGCGCGGTGCTCATGCCTTTTGATTTCGTCATGCCTGAGGGATTGGAATGGCTCTGGATCCTCGGGCTCTCGGTGACGGCCATTTCCGCGCAGATGGTCTTTACCTGGGGCTGCCAGCATGTGCATTCTCTCATCATTTCCTTCGTCATGTATACGGGGATCCTCTTCCATATTTTAGGAGGCTGGCTCTTCTGGGACGAGGTGCTCACGATCTGGTCCTGGGCGGGGGGCGTGCTCATCGTAGGCGGGAGCGCGCTTCTCCTGTGGCGGACGAAGTAGGGGATGAGGCGCATGGCTGCGGCTTGCGGACTGTGTCATTTGGTTTGGGGGCTGAAGTCTGAGGACAGATGGTGCCTCATGGGAGTGGAGCGCAGAGTTGAGAGCTGAGAGTTTAGAGGGGTGGTGCCGCCTTCGGCGGATTTTTTATAGGCCTCCGGCCGGACGGGCTGGCTCATGGTCTGGTGCTGATGGAAAGTGCGTCATTGCGGCGGGGTCCAAGGTCAAAGGTCTAAGGTCGAAATAGGAAAAATTCTTTATCTGCGGCTCCGCCGACACTTTGCGTTTTGCGCTTTTTATCGAAATGGGTGTCATATCGACCGGGCGTACGCAGGATATATGGGTTGCAGCGTCATGGAAAAGGACGCAGAAGAGTGGAGATATCTTACGTTATCTTCGGGCACGTCCGCTCGAAATGACGCCCCTTTCGGCTTATGCGTTGAAGGAATCCTTTCTATTTTCGCTGAGAGCTGACGGCTGAAAGCGGATGTCTTTGTAAAGCGGCGAAGCCATATAAAAGCCCTTCCAATTTCCGCCTTAGACCTCAGACCCCAGACCTTAGACCGCGGGCCCCGTGTTAATGAAGCACCAGCCGATCGCCGCTTCATCCCGTGGCGAAGCCAAATATAAAAAATCTTTCCGCTTCCCTCTTCAGACTTCAGACTCCCGACTTCAGACTCTACTCCCATGACGCACCCATATCCAGCAGTTTTCCTTGCACCATACTTTATACTCATGATATAATCGAATCCATAGAAGTGGGACTGACGGAAGCGGAATAGACCGCATGAACCATTTCACTCAAAAAGCCGACCGTCTGGGCAGCATTGTCCGGACGGTCTTTTTGCGTCCGGCCTTGGCAAAAAGGAGGAACCTATGAGAGTGAACCGGTGGATGATCGCGGCGGCCGCAGTGGGAATTCATATTTGTATCGGCAGTGTCTATGCGTGGAGCGTGGCGGCGCGGCCTGTGATGGCGGCGATGGGTATGAGCCTCTCCGCGGTGACATGGGCCTTTTCGATGGCGATTTTGTTTCTTGGGCTGTCCGCGGGATTTCTCGGCGGTTTCGCGGAACGCATGGGGCCTCGCCGGTCCGGCCTTTTGTCAGCGGCTTTTTTCACGGCAGGGCTTCTTGGGACGGCGCTTGCCATTTCCTGGAAGAGCGCGGCCCTGCTCTACGTGAGCTATGGCTGCATCGGCGGGATTGGGCTCGGTATCGGCTATATTACGCCGGTGGCGACGCTGGTGAAATGGTTTCCCAGGAGCCGGGGGCTGGCGACGGGACTTGCCATCATGGGATTTGGCTTTGCCAGCCTCATCGCAGGGCCGCTTATGCAGTACTTGATCGGCCATATCGGGCTGTCAGGAAATTTCCTTTTCCTTGCGGCGGTATATGGCTGCATCATGGTCGTCTCTGCGACGGTACTCCGCCCGCCCCGCATAGGAGAAGCGGTTTCAGCGGGCGGGCTTTCTGAAAAGAGCGGGACTGGAAAGGCGGTCCCTTCCGCAGGGCCGCAGATGACGCGGAAAGAAGCGGTCCACACGAGGGCGTTTGCTATATTGTGGGTGCTCTTTTTCATCAATATTACCTGCGGCATTGGACTTCTTGCAGCAGCGTCGCCTATGGCGCAGGACCGGGCAGGAATGAATGCGGCGGAAGCGGCCGCTCTCGTCGGGCTGGCAGGCATCTTAAATGGGCTGGGCCGCATCGCCTGGTCTGCGGTCTCTGACTGGATCGGCCGGGGCATGGTGTACACGCTTTTCTTTGCCATCGAGGCGGCGGCTTTCTTTGCCCTTGCCCAGGCGGAATCGCCGCTCCTTTTCCAGGCGCTGGTACTTCTCATTGTCACCTGTTACGGCGGCGGGTTTTCCTGCATGCCGGCGTATCTGGCAGATCTCTTCGGCGTGCGGGCGCTCTCTTCTATCCATGGGGCGATCCTCACCGCCTGGGGCGCAGCAGGCATCGCAGGGCCTCTCTTCTTGTCGGTGATGAAAGAAATCACCGGCGGCTATGGGGAAACGCTCTGCGTCTTCTCGGTTCTGTTCCTCGGCGCGTTGGGAGGCTCCCTGTATCTTCAGAGAAAAGAAAGCAGAAAGGCTGGGGGATGGGCGTCATGACTGGGATGGGAATGTGCGTCATAGGGACGGGGTGCATAGCGCAAAGCGCAGGGCGCAAAGGTATGGTACGCCGCCTCAGATCAGATGGGCGGCGGAATCTTTGTATTTCTCCGGCGCCGGACAGCTGAGGAAAGCACTGTGTTATGAAAATGGAGTCTGCGTTCTATGGATCTCTCCAAAGGTACAAGCCGCAAAGATCGTCATCTCGACCGGACGTATGAAAGGTGGATGTATCAAACAGTAAAAGAAAGTACGGGAAAGAGTGGAGAGATCTCAGTTACAACGTTGTCAAGGTCTCAATGCCGGTGCTCCGATCGGATGGGGAATGTGCGTCATAGGGACAGGGTGCATAGCGCAAAGCGCAGGGCGCAGAGGGGTGGTGCCGCCTTCGGCGGATTTTTTATAGGCCTCCGGCCGGACGGGCTGGCTCATGGTCTGG
>CAUBUJ010000110.1 GCA_958439155.1 uncultured Veillonellaceae bacterium | reverse complement strand
AGCGGCGAAGCCGCATATAAAAAGTCCTTCCTATTTCCTCTTCAGACTCCAGACTTCAGACTCCAGACTCCACGCCAATGACGCACCGCCCGTCACCGCGCTTTCTGCATCATTTCACTCCTTCACCATATCCTCAAAATTGTACATATCATCCAGCATCGGATTGTACACATACCCCTTGATATTGGACCGCATCGGCGTGAGCACATTCGTCTGGAAAAGGAAGAGGTACGGCGCGTCTTTCATGACCATGCGCTGCGCCTGGCCATACAGCTTCGTCCGCTCGCCCTGATCGGTGAGAGCCTCTGCCTGGCGGAGGATGCTGTCTACTTCATCATTCTTGTAGAACGACCGGTTTCCTGCGAGACCGAAGAAGGACGAATCAAACCAGCGGCTCATGAACATATGGGGATCGGCGTAGTCCGGGCTCCATACGCCCATGCCCAGGTCAAATTCTCCCTTGTCGATCCGTTCCCGGTAAGCCGCCCAGGCGAGCTTTTCCAGATTCACCTTGATGCCGACGGCGCCGAGATTGTTCTGGATCAGCAGCGCTTCCGCGTCATTGTAAGGCTCGTTGTCGGAGTAGACCAGCGTCACCTCTACCGGGCCGTTATTTCCTGCCTCTGCCATGAGAGATTTTGCCTTGGCCGGGTCATACTTGTAGAGCGGCACCTGTTCATCATAGCCCCAGAGGCCCTTCGGGATCGGCGCCAGCTGCACGCCCCGGCCCTGGACCGTGCCTTTCAGCATACCTTCATAATCCATGGCATACGACGCGGCCTGGCGGACCTTCACATTGTCAAAAGGGGCCTTCTTATTATTCATGTACACCACATTGGTCAAAAGTGACGGCGACTCGTAAATGTGAATGTCCTTATTGTCCTTCATCTTGTCCAGCTGGTCCATAGGAATGCCGTCGGCAATATCCAGGTCGCCCTTCTCCAGCTGGAGCCGCTGCGCCGAAGGATCCTTCACGATTTTGAAAATAATATTCTCGATAGCCGGCTTCTTCCCTCCGTAGTTGGGATTGGCCTTCATCTTGATGGACTGGCTCGGCGTGAATTCGGTGAGCTCATAAGGACCGGAACCCATGGTGTGATTCGCCAGGTACGCCGAACCGTAATCGCCGTCCTTCTGGTGATCCATCACCTTCGGATTCACAATGCTCGCCCCATCCACGGCAAGGGTCGACAGGAACGGCGCAAAAGGCTGGCTCAGATGGAACACCACCGTTTTCCCGTCCGGCGCCTCCACAGAAGAAATCGCCTTGAACGGTTCCGACGGTCCTTTATTCACCGCTTTCAAGCGGTCAAAGGAAAATTTCACCGCCGCCGCGTCTACCGGTGTGCCGTCAGCAAATTTGTGGCCCTCCTTCAGATGAAATGTCCAGGTCAGCCCGTCAGGAGAAGCCTCCCATTTTTCCGCCAGCTGTCCTTCCACCTCGGTAGAGGCCTTGCCGCCATCCTTCTTGTACTGGACCAGCCGCTCATACGACGGATAGGCCACCTTGAACGCTTTATTATCCACCGCTACCGCCGGATCGATAGACCCCAGATCCACCGTGAGGCCCACCATGAGCGTATCCTTCGGCGGCTTATCCCCGGCAGAAACGCTGCTCCCCGCGCCGCCGCCGCAGCCCGCCGCTGCCGCCGTACACACCGTAAGTCCCAGAAGCAATGCCGCTTTCCATGCCTTCATATTCATCCCCGCTTTCTATGCAAAAATCCCGCCAGGACATACGCAGCCTCGCGGGATCTCTCTTTACTTGCTTACAGTATAGTGCGGCAGAAAATAAAATCCCATAGAAAAGCCCATACCCTTCCCCTATGGGCCCCATAGGAAAGAAGAAACGCATCAGTACCGCAAAAAAAGACACAGCGCATAACCGTGTCTTGATGATTCGTGGTGGAAATAAGCGAAATCGAACCGCTTGTGCAGGCGAAGTGCGTTTGAAGGAGTGAAGCGACGCGCAAACGCTCTGAGTCGCCATGCGGAGGGCCATTGTTAGACAAAAAGAAAGGACACGGCGCTTTTCCGTGTCCTGGCAAATGCTATGGTGGAGATAAGCGGGATCGAACCGCTGACCTTCTGAATGCCATTCAGACGCTCTCCCAGCTGAGCTATACCCCCAATTTTACGATAGTATAAGGATATCAGATAATGGCCATCTTGTCAAAATATTTTTTACAAGAGCCACAGAGGACGCTTTTCTCCTATCCAAAGCAGGTATTGACCAATTTTTCCAAAGTCCCATTTTTCGCCGCTTCCGCCGCATCGGCTTCCACAAAATGAGTGGTTTCTTCTTTCAGTGCCGGATCAAATCCCAGAATATAATTGGTAGCAATCAGGTAAATAATCCGGGTCGGTGCCATGCCGTATACCTGGTGCCGCAGAATATGGCGGATCCGTTCCTTCTCATCAGGAAAAGCCTCCTTCAGTCCCTCCGACCGGAAAAGGCGCTTTACGATTTCCGTAATATACAGGCCGGACTTCATGTAAAGATCGGCAAAGGTATGGCTTGGATCATCGAAACATCCTGGATTTTCCTTTTCCAGTTCATCTGCCATTTTCTTCACCACCCACCGGGGCGTGAAAATCTGATTGGTTTTCTGCGGAGGGATATAGTCAAAAATATCCTCATCATGACTTTCATCGAAATAATTTGCCAGAGCCTGCTTCTTATTCCAGAATTCTTCTACCGAGTCATTGAATACAGTCTCATCAAAGAAATGTCCTTTGAAATGGACCATTTCCCCCGTTGCCGGGTCCATGCGGTCCCCGCCGTCCCGGAGGAAACGGAAATCCTCTTCCGTAATGCCTGTCACATCTTTGAAAACGGTGTCTTCCGTATAGGTATCGAAATTCTGCAGTGTCAGCTTCCCGTCCCCATAGGCCATAATGAAACTGGGAATGGTGCGGGTAAATCCCCGCAGATGGTCACGGACAGAATCTTCGACAGATTTCTTTTCCGCTTCCGCCTTGTTCTTCTCCATCCGCTCCACCAGTTCTTTTGGCTTATTCTGGATGGTGTTCTCCACTGCCGCCTTGGCAGACTTGGTTAAGTCCAAAAGCGCATCATCCACAGTCGAGCGGTATGCATCCTCTGCGGACTGCGTCTCTGCGACATTCTCTGCTTCCTGCCTTTTTTTCTCAAGTTCTGCCTGGGCAATGGAAATCTTCGTAGTATACTCCTGATGGAGCTTGTCAATCGTCCGGTCAATCTCCTGATCCACCTGGCGGTTCAGCTGGTTCTGCGTACTCTTTCTCCCTCCATACGCTTCCACCACAGGAGCCACTACGGCATCATGAATATTCTTTTTGACCGTATCTTTGAGACGGTCTATAGAAGCCTTTACTGCATCCTGCCCTTCACTTCTGGCCAGCTCAGAAAGCTGCGGCTCCGTCGCCGCTTTTACCGTTTCAAATTTCTTGTCCCCGAAGATATCCCGTGCCGTACCGATCACCACTTCATCAGGGACCTGGATATCTCCATTTTCATCCACAGGTACATCTGCGATCGTATGCAGCTGATCGCCGTCCCGCCGCTTCGGCTCCTCTTTGGCCGGCGCCAGTTTCTCTACAATCTCCTTCACCACACTGGGCGCACCGAAAATATTGCTGATATTCTGGAAAAGGAAATTGGACATAAATCCCCGGCGTACCACTTCCTGGCTTTTCAGCCGGCGAGGAATGGACAGGACCTGCGCCGCATCGAGCGCCACCATTTTCCCTTCCCTGTCTTCGCCCAGGACGGGAAAGAAATTTAAAAGGCGGCGGATATTTTCCTTCCGGTTCTCTCCCGTACCGCGGCCCCCTGCCGTCGCAGGAGAGAGATTATTGGCATACTCATCGAATATAATGAGCGTCCGCGCCGGGTCGAAATCAAAGATATACGCCCGCTCCTTCCGGAAGCGCTGTCCATTCTTCGTGAGAATGCACGGATTCTGCGCACGGAAGGCTGCCTGGATATAGGCAGAAGCACTCTGCAGATTGCACAGCATGAGCACGCCGCTCCACTCCGGGATGGTGACGCCTACCGTGAGCTGCCCCACGCTGAGAGTAATCGTCTTTTCATTCCTGGCGATGGCCTTCTTCACCCGGTCAAAGGCAGCTTCATTCTCCTTTTCATCGCCGAGCCGCCCATCACCGGCGGCAAGAACGATCTCATACTCACAGAAGACCGGATCCTTTTTGAGAAGTCTTGCCAATGCCTTCGCACTGGCCACGCGATTTAAGAGCCACAGCGTATGAGACAGTTCCTGCCGCAGTTCCGGTGTAGAGTAAGGGTACTTCTCATTGGTCGAAAGGGCATGGAGAAATTTCTTCACTTCCTCTTCATGGATGAACCGGCCTGATTCATTCACCGAGAAAAACTCATTCAAGTCGAAGGCATAATCCACAGCCCCTTCCTCACCGGAAAGGTCCAGTCCTTTCTGTACCTTGTCGTGAATCATGGGAGAAAGCTGGTACGTAAACATGGCCATCTCCGGCATCGGTTCATAGGGATTGTATTCCTCCTTATCCCAGTCTGCTTTCGCCGCCTGTTCATCTACATAGGACCAGTTATAAATCTGATCCTTACCGAAGCGCTCCCCGGCGATCGCTTTAAAAGGCGTCCCTGACAGGTAGAGCGTATGTTTCCGGCTGATGTTTTCGAAAGCGTCTTCCGTGCGGTACGTATCCACTCCTTCCTGGGATTCATCCACAATGAGCAGGTCAAAATCCATGCCCCGTACGGTCTCTCCTGCCAGATTTTTGTACTCTTTCGCCATCCACCCCAATTTATCATAGGACCCGCCGAAATAGATAGAGCCTTTCAGCCCCTGGAGGGATTCGAAGGCGACCATGCCCAGCTCTTTATCGGTCTGTGCGAAGGCGGCTTTCATATATTCCTCCCGGGAGAGTACCCCTGGCTTTCCTTTGAGGGCCTCCGTCTCCGACACGAAAGCAAGCTCCCGCCGCCAGCCGATGAATTTGCGGAAATCATCGGCCCAGGAATTGGCAATGCTCGGCCGGTTCGTCACGATGAGGACCTTCCGGAATCCCATCTGCCGCACCAGATCATAGGCGGTAAGGGTCTTGCCGAAGCGGGGCTTCGCATTCCAGAGAAATTCCTTGCCCCCCTTCTCAAAGTAAGCCATGGTCACCGCCACGGCCGCTGCCTGTTCCCGGCGAAGCGTATAGGTACAGTGCTTCTCTGCCACATCGAGGCGGCGGCTGGCGAAATCGTCAAAATACTGGCGCAGCTTCGGACCAGTCTCGTGGAACCATTCTGTGTCAGGCTGGCGGGCGATGCCCTTCGTTTCGAGATAGTCATGGAAATCATGGTCCGTAAAATACTCGCCAGACCCGTCCTTGTACATGGCATTGTCCTTCCATGCAAGGGTCCACTGGATATCCGCCGTATGGGTCTGCTGGTGGATGCGCCGGTCCACGGTCTGCTTCTCCGTATAGCCCACCTTCGTCCAGCCCTCATGGTAGGTGACGCCTGGCGTATTGTATGCATAGATCATGGGCACTAC
>CAUBUJ010000109.1 GCA_958439155.1 uncultured Veillonellaceae bacterium | reverse complement strand
CTTCCATAGAGCCATTTCTGCTTCCGTTTTTTAGAAATTCTTCAAAGCCCCATAGATTTTTATGTTTTTGACTCTGTTTTTGTTCACTTAATATTTTTTGTATATCAAAATGATATAATCTTTCTCTTATTTTTCTTGATGATTATTTGACTATTTTTTTGCCATGTACTAATATATAGACGTTGTGAGGCGCAGGAAGACCGCTTCACGATCTCATCATTCCATTGGCCGGGGCGGCACGCGCCGTCAGGGAAGCGGGCCATTGGAAAATTTCCGCAATATAAGCGGACACGTTTATTAAGGAGTGAATTGACAATGAGAAAAAGCATGAAAGCTCTTCTGTCTGTATCCATGGCTGCTCTCTGCGCTGCAAGCTTCGGCATGAGCGCCAGCGCATATGAACTGAATCCGGAAGTCAAGGACGTTACCCCGGCTCTCCGTGAAGCTTCTACTGTCGGCGTATGGACCGGCGGCAACCCGGAACTGGCTAACCTTCCGAACAAGGACGCCATCCTGGTTATGACCTTCGGCACCACCTTCAAAGATACCCGTGCCAAGACCATTGACGCTGTAGAAGCGGCCATCCAGAAAGCCAACCCGAACGTACCGGTTTTCGAAGCTTATACCAGCCACATCATCATTGACCGCGTGAAAGCCAAGGAAGGCGTACAGAAGCTGACCCCGGAAGAAGCTTTCGCGAAACTCAAAGCAGAAGGCTACACCCGTATCGCTGTTGTCTCCCTCGATGTCATTCCGGGCATGGAATACACCTATGACTCTGTCGTTACCAAGCAGTACGCCAAGGACTTCAAAGAAATTTCCCTTGCTACCCCGCTGATGTACTTCCAGGGCACCGAAGGTGAACCGGACCAGGTCGTAGATTTCCTGAACGCTCTCTCCAGCCAGTTCCCGAAGATGGGCCCGCAGGACGCTACCCTCATCATGGCTCACGGCACCCCGCATCCGGGCAACGCTTACTACAGCGTCATCCAGAACCGTCTGAACCAGCTGGGCATGAATAACGTATTCGTATACTCTGTAGAAGGCCGTCCGAACCTGGACGATGTCATCCCGCAGCTGAAACAGAAAGGCATCAAGCACGTCACCCTCATGCCGATCATGATGGTTGCCGGCGATCATGCCAACAACGATATGGCAGGGGATGAACCGGACAGCCATAAGAGCCAGCTCAAAGCGGCAGGCTTCACCGTTGATACCTACATCCATGGCCTCGGCGAAAACGCCAACGTTCGCGGCCTCTATGTAGAAAGAGCCAACGAAGCAGTAGCTGCTCTGAACAAATAAGCAACCCTTTTGGAAACCAGGTACGGTTTCTGAAGAGAATCTCTGCCAAGTGCAGGGATTCTTTTCATTTTCTCCCATCTTTAAAAATCAGTCATAAATCAGAGGAACTATAATGAGAAAAATCTTATTTTTACTGATGGTTCTTTCCGCCTGCCTCGCCCTCTTCGGATGCGGAAATTCCAATTCTGCTTCCAGTGAGAAAGGGAAAACTCTCACCTTTAAAGACCAAACGGTCACCCTGAAATCGCTCCCCCAGCGGCCGGTGACGCTTACCGCGCCGCTCCTCAATATGGCCTACGCCGTAGGCGGCACGTCTCTCGCGCGGCCGACCACGCAGAGCCCCATCCCGGACGCAGCCAAAAGCCTCCCCGAACTGGGCCAGATCTCCCATATTGATATGGAAAAGCTGGTCAGCCTGAATCCGGATTTTGTCATTGGCGAAACCAAACAGAACCAGAAACTGGAATCTCTCCTGAAGAGCAACAACCTCCCCTACATTCTGGTCAATTATGACGGCATCAGCGACAATGTGCCCCTCCTGACATTCCTCGGCCAGGTCTACGGCAAGGAAGACCAGGCAGCCCAGGTCATCTCTAAGTATGAAGCGGGCGTGAAAGCGGCGGAAGACAAAGCGGCGAAGTACACGCCGGCGAAAGTGGCGGTCCTCCGCGCCACCGGCAAGGATGTCACCGCGGAAACGCCGGAATCCATCTGCGCTTCCATGGTATCCTACCTGAAGATGAATAATGTGATCACCGCCCACAAGGAACTGAATCTGTCGGACAAGACGGTCCCCTATTCTCTGGAACAGCTCACCGCCGATGATCCGGAAGTGATCTTCATCGTTACCATGGGGAAAGCTGCAGATATCAACAAGAAGCTCGACGAGGAAATGCGGAGCAATCCCGCCTGGTCCGGCCTCCAGGCTGTGAAAGCGGGAAAAGTCTTCTTCCTCCCGTATGACCTCTTCCTCATGAATCCAGGGGTCCGCACGCCGGAAGCGATGGAACAACTGATCCATCTTGCTTACGAAGGAAAATAACCGGTTAGAACAGAAGAAATTTTCCAAAACACCGCGTCTTTTGGGGCGCGGTGTTTTTCTATGCCTTTTCTGTCTATAAAACACGCAAAAAACGCCCCTTCCGGAGCGTTTCCTTTGTCCCTTTCAGAAACAGAAATCCATTTTCAGGGAGATTTTTATTCTGGTTTTTCTGTTTTTAATTTTTCCAGATCCTCTGGGAGATGTTTCCGTATGTTTTCTTCCAGTTCCTTGATGGTTTTGGAATCGTAATCATGGATGATAATGGGAATTTTTTCCGCGCTTTTTTCCGCGTAGTATTCGTCACGGAACATATTGTAAAAGAAAATCATGCCCCGTTCTTTTTCCTGCCATTCATAGACCGCGATCATATAGGAGCCGTTCAGCCCGAGAAGGGGTTTCGCCGGTTCTATGACGCGCCGGTACGGTCCGATGGCCGGCGGCAGGATCTCGCTGTAGTCCCACACGGTAAAGGCCTTTCCTCTCACGATGACCGATACTTCTTCCCGGTGGAGCAGTTCCTTCGTCATATGCGGCACAAGGAGCGTCTCTACCGCCTTCTTGTAGGCTTCAAAATCGCCGCTGATCAGGTCGATATCGGTCATCACGAAGAGGCGGAAATCGGTTTTCACCATGTAGTCCATGGTTTCCTCATCAAAGAGAGCGCGCACTTCCCAGCCGGTGGACTCACTCACATAGGCAAAGGCATAGTAAATACGCCCTTCCTGCTTGTCGATCCGCCGGAAATGGAAATCCCCCACCGCGGCAGGCAGACGGTGTTCCGCTTCCCAGTCCAAAAATCCCTGGCGCCGCTTTTTCTGGTCTTCTGTGAGTTCCAATCAATTCCCTCCCTTTGTCCGTTCTTCCCGGAGCTGGTCCCGGCTCTCTATGACAGACTTCACAAATTCCCTCGTTTCCGGAAAAGGAATCCCGCTGATATCGGCGTAATTTTTCGGCCAGTGGTAGGTCTTCATCCAGTCATCCACATTGCCCCGTCCCGCGTTGTACGCTGCCAGGGCAAGAACCAGATTTCCTTCATATTTTTCTATGAGAAATTCCAGGTACCACGCCCCAAGGGGAATGTTCTCCGCCGGATCCCGGAGATTTTTCGCGGGAAGGCCGCTCTCCCCGGAAATCCATTCCGCCGTATCGGGCATGAGCTGCATGACGCCTACCGCGCCGGTACTGGACACGGCATGGGTATTGTACTTGCTCTCCGTCAGGATCACCGCCTGGAGCAGTTCCGGGCTCAGGGAATAGCGCTTCCCGTTTTCCGCGATCAGTTTTTCGATCGCCGCGTCAGGCTGGTACAGGGACACCGGGGAGAGGAGCTCTTCTTCCTCATAGAGGACAAAGCAGCAGAGAAGCGCCGCCAGCACAGTAAAAGTCCGCACGCCGCGCCTTGCCATAGAGGGCCTGTATTCCCGTCGGTTGTACAGTTTCCAGTTGGAAATGGTGTTCATGGTGTTCCGTCTTTCTTACGCTTCATGCCCGGGCTGCCAGCAGGGAATCTTCGAGAGAGCCTGCCGGACCTGGGCCTGCGCCGCCTCAATGGTGCCGCTGTTGTCGATGACTACATCAGCATAATTGAGCTTATTGATGGTGGGCATCTGGTTCCGGATGCGGGCGAGCGCCTCTTCCCTGGTCACGCCGTTCCGCTGGATCACCCGCTGGATCTGCTGCTCCACCGGCGCTTTCACCACCCATATGGACTCGCTCCGGAGCTGCCAGCCGATTTCCAGAAGGAGGGGCATATCGAGGACGGCAATGGCTTTCCCTTCCCGCTGCGCTTTCAGCAGTTCTTCCCACACCCGCTGCCAGATGTAGGGATGAATGATGCTGTTGAGCGCTTCAATTTTATTTTTATCCTGGAAAACGATATGCGCCATTTTTTCCCGGTCCAGAGACCCATCAGGAAGGAAAAGGCCCGGCCCGAAAACGCGGCGGATCTTCCCCATGGAGGGGCTTCCCGGGATGACTGCTTCCCTTGCGAGTTTGTCCCCGTCAATCACAGGCAGGCCCAGTGTTTTCATATAGGAGGAAATGGTGCTTTTCCCGCAGCCCACGCCTCCTGTCAGTCCAATACGGTACATATGCCTCCTTACTTGGCCTCCGCCCAGTTTTTGCCGCTGTGTATATCCACTTTGAGCGGCACCGACAGGCTGGCGGCGCCTTCCATGCATTCCCGGAGCAGGAGGGACAGCGCTTCCTTTTCCTCATTCACCGCTTCGAGCACCAGTTCATCGTGCACCTGGATGAGGATCCGGCTCTGGAAGCCTTCCTCACGGAGCCGTTTCGCTACGCGGATCATGGCGATCTTCATAATATCCGCGGCGGTTCCTTGAATAGGCGTATTCATGGCGGTCCGTTCCGCGAAAGAACGGCGGTTGAAATTTTTGCTGTTAATATCAGGCAGCTGGCGGCACCGTCCGAAAAGGGTTACCGCCCGTCCAGTTTCCCTTGCTTTCTCTTTCAGGCCTTCCATGAAATCATGGATTCTCGGATAGCGCTTCTGGTACGCTTCAATATAGGCCGCCGCCGCGGCGCGGGTGATTCCCAGCTGCCGGGCCAGTCCAAAATCGCTGATGCCGTAAATGATGCCGAAATTGACAGCCTTCGCGTGGGACCGCTCCTCACCGGTTACATCCTCTATGGATTTCCCCAGGACTTCCGCCGCGGTGCGCCGGTGAATGTCTTCCCCATTCCGGAATGCCGCAATGAGGCTTTCGTCGCCGCACATATGGGCAAGAATACGGAGCTCCACCTGGGAATAATCGGACGAAAGGAAGTAATCATAGCCCTTGCCAGGTACGAAGAGGGAGCGGATCTTTTTCCCTTCCTCTGTGCGGACCGGAATGTTCTGGAGATTCGGGTCCGAGCTGGAAAGCCGTCCTGTCGCGGTGACCGTCTGGTTGAAAGTGGAATGAATCCGCCCTGTTTCCTTCCGGATGAGCCGGGGCAGCGCGTCCAGGTAGGTGGAAATCAGCTTGGACAGGGTCCGGTACTGCAGAATATGGGACACCACAGGATAGCTCTCTGCGAGCTGTTCCAGTACATCTGCCGCGGTGGAGTACCCTGTTTTCGTTTTCTTTCCTGCAGGCATGCCGAGCTTCTCGAAGAGAATATGGCCGAGCTGCCTGGGAGAATTCACATTGAAGGACTCGCCTGCTTCTGTATAAATGTCTTTCAAAAGGAGGCGTTCTCTGTGCTCCATGTCACGCTGCACCTCTTCCCACCGGACCTGGTCTGTGGCGATGCCGGCGCGCTCCATCCCTGCGAGCACTTCCACCAGCGGCGCCTC
>CAUBUJ010000108.1 GCA_958439155.1 uncultured Veillonellaceae bacterium | reverse complement strand
GCGCCCTGGCGGGTGCCGCTGCCCACTTCTTCATTGTCGAAGAGAGCGAAAATGGAAATGTGCTTTTCTTTCTTTCCCATAGTATAGCCTCGGAAGGCGGCGAAAGCGCACTGCAGGTCATCGAGGCGGGGAGAGGAAATGAAGCTGTCCTCTGCTCCCCAGATAGTGCCCGGTACAAGGCTCACAAGGGAGAGGTCGTATCCGAGGATGTCTTCTTTTTTACAGTGTGCTTCCGCGGCGATCACATCGAGGAAATGAAGCTTTTCCCCAGCCATGCCGAAGAGGGGGAGAAGATCTTTCTGAATATTCCACTGGTACCCTTGGTTGACCTCGCGGTTCATATGGATCGCAAGGGAGGGAATCACCAGTACCGGCTTGGAGGTGCATACCACTTTCGGCATGAGATGGCCCTTTTCACGGATGACGACCCGGCCGGCGACGCCGAGAGGGCGGTCCATCCAGGTGCTCATGATCATGCCGCCGTAGCCTTCCACATTGAGCCGCACATAGGGCCCGTCTGTGAGTTCCGGATTTTCCTTGATTTTGAAAGTGGGAGAATCACTGTGGGCCGCGATGATCCGGAAATCTTCGGCCCCATCTTTGGGAATGGAGAAAGCGATCACCGCCGAGCCGTTCCGGGTGACTACGTATTTTTCGCCGGGCCGGATGGTCCAGTCATCTTCTTCCCGGAGTTCGATGGCCTTATCATAAATGAAGGCGGCTTTGATGCCCCGCGCCGCATGGAAAGGGGAGGGGCTTTTGCTGATAAAATGGAGGAGATCCCGGGAGATCTCCTCGAAAGCGTTATTCTGTTCCATTATTTCTTGGCCATCACTTTTTCATAGACCTGCTGGGCCATTTCTGCCCGTTCCCGGATGACCGGATTGGGGGAATCCACCGGCGCCGGATTGAAGGAAGCGGTGTAGTGGAGTTTCTTCGTTTCCTGTTCCATTTCCTTGATCTGGATGGTGCGGGCGGTCATATCATACACATAGGTATAGGTATTGGTGCCGCCTTCGATCTGCTCCACACCGGTGAAGGTGAGGATCTGGTGGCCATTCTTGTCGACTTCCACGTCGGCGTCGCTGATATTGATGACCAGCTTGTCATTGTATTGCCAGAGCTGCTCCGCGGAAACGTTCACAGCGGAAAATGCGGCGGCCGCAGCCAGCGTCAGAGCTAAGATGGTTTTCTTCATAAGATCACTCTCTTTCCGGGGAAAGGCGGGGCACTCCCGCGCTTCCCACATATAAATAAGAAGCTCTTTGTATTATACCATATCCGCCCGACGGGGAGGCAGGGAAATGAAGGGAATAAGAATTGAAAGTTGAGAGCTGAGAGGGGCGGATGCTCAGGCGCCGCATGGGCTTTTTTGTAATAGGATGGCGGGCGAGTACGGGCAGCGCGTCATTGGAACGGGGCGCAGGGTGCAGAGTGCAAAATGCAGAGATCTGGTGCGCCGCCCCGAATCAAATGGGCGGCGAAATTTTATAAAAAGCCCTTCCGCTTTCCTCTTCAGACTTCAGACTCCAGACTCCAGACTCCGCACTTCGCTCCAATGATGCTCCATCCGTCCCAGACCTTAGACCTCTCCGCCGATGAAGCAGTCTCAGTGATCATAGAGCTTGACGCCCAAGTTCCCCAGTCTATGCGGCGCCTGGGAACTTTCCTGTGCTATAATGAGAAAAAGTCCCTGCCCAGGCGGGGCACAGGAGGGAAACATGAATTACCGGATGATCGTGCAGTATGACGGGACGCGCTATGAAGGATGGCAGCGCCAGACCCGGACGGACAATACCATACAGGGGAAACTGGAAGGGGCTATTGAAAAAGTGACAGGGGAAAAAGCGGAGGTCACCGGCGCAGGACGGACGGACGCGGGGGTGCACGCCGCGGGGCAGACCGCCAATGTGCGTCTTCACCAGGAGATGCCTTCCGGTGAGCTGGAACGGTGTCTCAATGAGGCGCTCCCTGATGATATCGCGGTGTGTCACGTGCGGGAGGCGGCAGAACGCTTTCACAGCCGTTTTTCCGCGGTGGCCAAAGTGTACCGCTACCGCATCCGCGGAGGAAGCGCGAAAAATGTATTTGCCCGCCGCTTTGTGTGGCAGTATGGAAAGCCTCTCCGCGTGGATGCCATGCGGAAGGCTGCGGCGCACCTTCTGGGAACGCACGATTTCACCAGTTTCTGCAGCAATAAGAAAATGAAAAAATCCGCGGAGCGGACGATTCTGGCCATTGATTTTAAAGAACGGCAGGGAGAACTTCTCATTGATTTTAAGGGAGACGGTTTTCTCCAGGGGATGGTGCGCATCATGACAGGTACGCTCGTAGAAGTAGGGGAAGGAAAAAAGAAAGCGGACGATATCCCCGCCATTCTCGCCGCCCGGGACCGGAAGGCGGCAGGATTTACCGCGCCGCCTCAGGGACTGACTCTCCTGTCGGTGCAGTACAGCCGCGGCGAGTGACCGCGGGGAAGAAACATGGTACAATACACATATCTATGAAAACGGGGAATCCGGTGGAAATCCGGAGCTGCCCTTCAGCTGTGAGAAGAGCGGGCCGCCATCCGGAAAGGAAGCCTTCGCAAGGCGGCGGTCTGCAGGGACGTGAGCCAGCGCGCCGTTTTCAAAACGAAGGGGCCAACCCTTCGCAGCTGCGGAAAAAGGAAGGACGCCTGTCGCACCGCGATGAGGGGTCCTTTTCTATTTGGAAAGCACCGGATGGCCGGCGCTGTGAAACGGAAATATTTTTCCATGAAAGGAGGGCCTATGAAGCGGCTTGTCAGTTATTACCGCATGCCCGGCGACAAGGAAGAAGAGATAGGGGAGATTCTCAGGGAGAACGGATTGGACGGCGTGGAAAATCTCATTTATGGAGATACGCCGGCAGCGCATCCTTTTACCCATATTACCAGGGGCGTGCATCTCCGGTACTGGCCGTACTGGATGGATTTTTACCGGAACAATCAAGAAGGTCTCCGCCGTTTATTTTCCTCGCCGGAGGAAGTACGCCGCTGCTATGGAGGCGTGACGCCTGATGCATGGATTGACCAGATCCGCGCCAATATCCGCGCGGCGCTCGTGGAAGAACCGGAATATCTCGTGTGGCATGTGCAGGAATCGACCCCGGAAGAGGCGTGGACCTGGAAATTTCACTATACCGATGAAGAAGTGCTCACCGCCAGCGCCGAAGTATACCATGCTTGCGCCGATCTCATTCCGGACGGGACGCGGGTGCTCTTTGAGAATATTTTCTGGCCCGGTCTGTTCCATATGGAGCCGGAGAAAGTGGATTTTTTCTTCCGCGCCGTGGATGACGAGGCCCATACGGGGATCATGTTCGACACGGGCCATTTCATGAATACCAATCCGGCGCTTTGCTCGGAAGAAGAGGGAGCGCGGTATATTACCTCCATGGTCCGCCGGCTTGGCAGTCTCGCTTTCCTCATCCAGGGCGTCCATCTGAGCTGCTCCCTTTCCGGGGCGTACCAGCGGTCTTTTCCTCGGGAGTACCCTGCAGGATGCACTATGGAGACACTGCTCCGCCATATTTCCCAGATTGACCAGCACCGTCCTTTCGCGACCGGGGCAGCCCGGCACATTCTGGAAGCGATCCGCCCTTCTTTTGTGGTGAATGAGCTTTTCGGCGCCACATTTGCGGAAGCGGCGGCCAAAGCAGCGGGGCAGATGCAGGCAGCGGGCCTTGCCGGCAGGGACGCTTCCCGTTTCTGGTGAGGATATGCCTGCCGTCAGGGGTGCTATACTTATTTTCTATATATACTAACAGATAAAAACATAAAAGGGGGAAATGATATAATAGAGGAGAAAAGGAGGAATGTGTATGGAGTGGCTCCAATTGGAAAACGGCGTCAAGATTCCCCAGATCGGACTGGGAGTCTGGCAAAGCGGTTCCAGCACAGAAGAAGCTGTACGCTGGGCCCTGCAGGCAGGATACCGCCATATTGATACGGCGGCTATTTATGGAAATGAAGAAGCCGTTGGACGGGGCATACGGGCAAGCGGAATTCCGCGGGAAGACATTTTTCTGACAACAAAGCTTTGGACAGACGATGTACGCCGCGGCCGGGCCAGAGCGGCTCTCATGGAGAGTTTGAAAAAGCTGGGCACCGATTATATTGATCTTTACCTGATCCACTGGCCGGCAGAAGGGTATGAGAAAGCCTGGGAGGATCTGACGGTGCTCTATCATGAAGGATGGTGCCGGGCCATCGGCGTCTCTAATTTTGAGGAAGACCATCTGCGGTCTCTCCGGGGCGTGGCGGATATCAAGCCCCAGGTGGATCAGTTCGAGTCTCATCCGACCTTTCAGAATAACGAGCTTCTCGAGGCGTGCCGCCGCGAACGGATCACTGCGGAAGCCTACAGCCCTCTTGGCAGGGGCAATGACCTGATCAGCAGCGAAGTGGTGCAGAAAATAGCGAAAAAATATGACCGCACCCCGGCACAGGTCGTTCTCCGCTGGCATGTGCAGCGGGGGATGGTGGTGATTCCCAAGTCGGTCCACAAAGAGCGGATTGAAGAAAACCTGAGGATTTTTGATTTTAAATTGAGAAAGCGTGATGTAGACGCGCTGAACGCGATGGAGCGGGGCCAGCGTCTCGGCTCGGATCCCCATCATTTTGCCTTTTGAGGCTTTGGCAGACACGTTGCAAGAATGTGTCTTTTTTATTGCGCTAAATCAGCCGTCAGCCGTCAGCTGTCAGCGCTCAACCCGGCATTTTGCCGAACCCCATCCGCACCTGAGCCTGTCAAAATTCCGCCGCCCATTTGATTTGAAGCGGCGGCACCGCCCCTCTAAACTCATAACTCTCAACTCTTATACTCTTGTCCGGTATCTGGGCATTTCTGTCTTCTATGGGTATGGTGCATCATTCGCGCCAGGTCAAAGGCCTAAGGTCTGAATAAGGAAGGGCTTTTTATAAAATTTCGCCGCCTATTTGATTTGGAGCGGCGCACCAGATCTCTGCGCTCTGTGCTCTGTACTTTGCACCCCGCTCCAATGACGCACACCAACAGCCAACAGCTAACAGCCATCAGCCCGTTTCTCAGGAAATTACAACTTACGAAACCGTATCAGGAATGATATAATGATATATATCCATGAATAGAGGACAAAGATTGTCTGATGCGGAATGACCCGCAGGGAGGAAGAGTTTCTTTCCGGCGGGCGGTTTTTTTATGGGAGGTACCTATGCTGAGCGATATTGAAATTGCGCAGAAAGCGGAAATGACTCCGATCCGTGACATTGCGGCATCCATCGGAATTCATGAAGAGGAACTTGAAAATTACGGTCCTTACAAGGCCAAAGTATCGCTCTCGATGACGAAGCGCGTGAAAAACCAGCCGGAAGGGAAGCTCATTCTGGTGACAGCCATTTCGCCAACGCCTGCCGGGGAAGGGAAGACCACCACCACGGTCGGTCTCGGCCAGGCTCTGGCGAAATTGGGGAAGAAAGCGATGATCTGTCTCCGCGAACCTTCTCTTGGTCCCTGTATGGGCATGAAAGGCGGCGCTGCCGGCGGCGGATATTCCCAGGTGCTTCCTATGGAAGACATCAATCTTCATTTCACCGGGGACATTCACGCCGTGTCTGCGGCGCACAATCTGCTCGCGGCGATGGTGGACAACCATATCCAGCAGGGCAACCTTCTCGGCATCGATCCCCGCCGGGTGGTGTGGGGCCGCGTGGTGGATATGAATGACCGGGT
>CAUBUJ010000107.1 GCA_958439155.1 uncultured Veillonellaceae bacterium | reverse complement strand
GGAGGAATTATGAATGAAGTGACTGCTGTGATCCTGGCGGCCGGTATGGGAACGAGAATGAAATCAGAGATTCCCAAGGTGCTCCACCAGGTGAACGGTCTTTCCATGATAGAGCAGGTGATCCGCGCTGTGAAGAAGGCAGGATGCGCCCATTGCGCGGCCATTACCGGCTTCAAAGGCGATCTGGTGCGGAAGGCGCTGGGGGATGAGGCGGACTATATTGAGCAGAAAGAGCAGCTCGGCACAGGGCACGCTCTCATGCAGGCCGCGCCCTATCTTTCCGGGAAGCGGGGATATGTCCTCGTGATCTGCGGGGATACGCCCCTGCTGCGGGCGGAAACGATCCGCGGCCTCATTGAGGAATGCGAAGAACGGAAAGCCGCGGCGGCAGTGCTCACAGCGCATATGGACAATCCTTTCGGCTATGGCCGGGTGCTCCGCGACAAGGAAGGACATATGACCTCCATTGTGGAGCAGAAAGACGGGACGCCGGAAGAACTGGCGGTGAAGGAAATTAATACAGGGACGTACTGCTTCGAGACGGAAGCGCTCCTTTCCGCGCTGCCTCAGCTGACCTGCAATAACGCCCAGGGAGAATACTACCTGACAGACGTATTCGGCATTTTGATCCGCGAAGGGCGCCGGGTGGTGCCGGTCATGGCGGAAGACGCCGACGAGACCATGGGCGTCAATTCCCGGATCCAGCTGGCCGCGGCGGACCGGATCCTCCGTCTCCGCAAGGCGGAAGAGCTCATGGCGTCTGGCGTGTCCATCATCAATCCGGAAAGCGTCTATGTGGAGCAGGATGTGACGGTCGGGAAAGACACGGTGCTCTATCCGGGAACCATTCTCCAGGGAAAAACGGTGGTAGGCGCGCGGTGCGTCATCGGGCCGGACACGCAGCTCACCAATGTGGTCTGCGGCGATGACAACCATCTGAACCGCGTCTACGGCCACGACTGCACCATTGGGAATGGAAATGAAATGGGCCCCTTCGTCCATCTCCGGCCGGATACGAAGATTCACGACCATGTGAAGATCGGCAATTTCGTGGAAGTGAAGAATTCCGATGTAGGCGACGGGACGAAGCTGCCCCATCTCATCTACTGCGGCGACGCCGATGTGGGCCCTCATGTAAATATGGGCTGCGGATCGGTGACGGTCAATTTTGACGGCAATAAGAAGCACCGCACCGTCATCGAGGAGCATGCCTTCATCGGATGCAATACGAACCTGGTGGCGCCGGTTCATATCGGAAAGCGCGCTTTCACCGCGGCAGGCTCTACCATTACAAAAGATGTGCCTGGAGAGGCCCTTTCCATCGCCCGGGCGAAGCAGAAGAACATTGACCACTGGGTCAAGGCGGATACTTACAAGGATTGATCAGGCAGGGATTGGAACATTTCTTTACAGGGTATTCCCTGATTAGAGTGCTCTCTAATTTATGTATGGATTACACTTGTAAAGGTATGGTAAAATGAAAATGTTGTGCACGTCATTGTGAGCGAAAAGGGAGACAGAAAATGGAAATGGAAGATGAATCCAAACTGAAAGTATTTACCGGGACAGCCCATCCGGCACTGGCCAGGGAAATCTGCGACTACATCGGCATTCCGCTTGGGAAAGCGATGTGCGGCCGTTTCAACAACGGGGAAATCCAGGTCATGATCAATGAAAGCGTCCGCGGTAAGGATGTATTCATCATTCAGCCTACAGGGGCGCCGGTCAATGACAATCTGATGGAAATGCTGATCATGGTAGACGCTCTGAAGCGTGCTTCCGCCCGTCACATTACCGTAGTGGTTCCGTACTACGGCTATGCCCGCCAGGACCGGAAGACCCGCGGGAGAGAACCGATCACGTCCAAGCTGGTGGCCGATCTCATGTCCAAAGCGGGCGTGACCCGGGTGGTTACCATGGACCTTCACGCAGGGCAGATTCAGGGATTCTTCGATGTGCCCGTGGATCATCTCATGTCTGCGGCGCTTCTGGCGGACTATATCAAAGGGAAACATTTGGATGACCTCACCGTTGTCTCCCCGGACCTGGGCGGCGTCACCCGCGCGCGGGAACTGGCAGACCGGGTAGGGGCGCCGATCGCAATCATTGAAAAACGCCGTCCCGAACCGGGGGTTGCGAAGGTCATGAACATCATTGGCGCTGTGAAGGGAAGAAACTGCGTCATCGTCGATGACATGGTCGATACGGCAGGTTCCCTCTGCGAAGGGGCGAAAGCGCTCGCCGAAGCGGGGGCCAAGTCCGTGTACGCCGCGGTATGCCATCCGATTCTCACCGATCCGGCAACGGAACGGATCCGCAATTCCAATATTAAAGAACTGATCGTCACCAATTCCCTGCCGATTCCGGCGGAAAAGATGCAGCCGAAACTGACTGTCCTCTCTGTGGCGCCGCTCCTGGGAGAAGCGATTATGCGCATTTTCCACGAAGTATCGGTGAGCCAGCTTTTTGACGACAAAGACTGAAGAAGGTTTTCCATTTCATGAAAATCATAGCAGGACTGGGAAATCCTGGAAAAGAATACGAACATACCCGTCATAATATGGGTTTTGATGTGGTGGATGAGCTCGCCCGCCGGTGGGGCGTCACTGTGTGGAAGGAAAGCATGCAGGCAGAGATCGCCTCTGTCGTGAAAGATGGGGAAAAGGTGCTTCTCGTGAAGCCGCTTACCTACATGAACAACAGCGGCGACGCGGTAGGGGCGATTCTGCGGTACTACAAAGTGAGCCCGGACGATCTTTTCGTCATCTGCGATGACCTGGATCTGCCGCCGGGAAAGACACGGATCCGCAGGAAAGGCGCTTCCGGTGGCCATAACGGCATCAAGTCTCTCATCGCCTGCCTCGGAACAGAAGAATTCAACCGGTTCCGCATCGGCGTAGGCCATCCCCATGACGGCCATACGGTGGTGCAGCATGTGCTGGGCCGGCCTTATGGAGAGGATATAGAGAAGATCGAAGCGGCCAAACAATGGACAGCGGACTCTGTGGAAGGGGCGCTTTCCATGGGCATTGAAACGGCGATGAACCGGTTCAATCCGAAAAAACAGCATCATCATTGACCATGGCAAAGAGGAGATTCGGAAGGATCTCCCCTTTTTTCTTGAGGGGGTCCCTATGAAGAACAAAGGTGTATTACTCGTTTTGGAAGGCATCGACGGCAGCGGGAAGGCGACCCAGTCGGCGCTTCTGGAAAAACATCTCCTTGCGGAAGGCAGGGCAGTGCGGCGCGTTTCTTTCCCTGATTATGACAGTCCCTCTTCGGCGCTGGTCAAAATGTACCTGGCCGGGGATTTCGGGAAGGATCCGTCCGATGTGAATCCTTACGCGGCGTCTCTCTTCTATGCGGTGGACCGGTTCGCGTCATACCGGATGAAGTGGAAGCATTTCTACGAAGAAGGAGGCATCGTCATCGCTGACCGGTATACCACAAGCAACATGGTGCACCAGATGACAAAGTATGACAGCGGAAAAGCGCGGGCGGCTTTCCTGACATGGCTGGAACAGACCGAATACGAAGAACTGGGCCTGCCCAGGCCGGACGGGGTTTTTTTACTGGATGTGCCTCTCGCCGTGTCGGAAGAACTGGTGCGGCACCGTGCGGCCCAGGGCGGCTCCATGGACATTCACGAGCAGCACATAGATTACCTCCGCCGCTGCCATGAAGCCTACCAGGAACTGGCTCTCCGCTATGGGTGGCACCGGATCGCCTGCGCGGAAGAAGGAAAGCTCCTTGCGCCGGAAGCGATCACTGCCGCTCTGGCGGAAAAAGTGAAAGCGATCCTTGCCAGCCGGTGAGAAGGGGAAGGCTCTTCTTGCAAAGGGGGCATCCATTTTTTCTGTTGTCATCTTTTTTGTTTCTGTGTATAATACATACCATAAAACTCTTCAGGGCAAGGTGAAATTCCTGACCGGTGGTAATGGGCCGCAAGGCCTTAGCCCACGAGCCGCAAGGCAGAGCTGGTGTGATCCCAGCGCCGACAGTAATGAAGCGCATGCTTCAAAGTCTGGATGAAAGAAGGGGCAATTTTGACATTGCGCGCCGCGTCCTGAAATGACAGGAGGCGGCTTTTTTGTTTGATCAGACAGATATAGCATACATGCGGCAGGCGCTGGCGCTGGCCAGGCGCGGCGCAGGGCATACCCGGCCCAATCCCATGGTAGGGGCGGTGCTCGTGAAGGAGGGCCGCGTCATCGGGGAAGGCTGGCATGGTCATTTCGGCGGTCCCCATGCGGAAGTGGAAGCCTTCCGGAGCTGCAGGGAAGATCCGGAAGGGGCGACGCTCTATGTGACGCTTGAGCCTTGTGCCCATTATGGGAAGACGCCGCCCTGCGCCGACCTGGTGGTGCGGAAAAAAGTGGGCCGCGTCGTGGCGGCCATGGTGGACCCCAATCCGCTTGTGGCGGGCAAGGGCATAGAAAAAATCCGCCGCGCCGGCATTCCTGTCACGGTAGGGGTGCTGGAGGAGGAAGCGCGCCGCCTCAATGAAGTATTTCTGAAATATGTGACAGAGAAGAAGCCTTTCATTCTTTACAAGGCAGCCATGTCCCTCGATGGGAAAATTGCCTGCCATACAGGGGATTCCCAGTGGATTTCTTCCGAAACATCGAGACAGGAAGCGCGCCGCCTGCGGGGACTGTACCAGGGCATCATGGCCGGCATCGGCACGGTTCTCGCCGATGATCCAAGGCTCACCGCCCGCACGGAAGGACTGGATGATCCGGTGCGGATCATCGCTGACAGCCGCCTCCGGATTCCTCTCACCGCGAAGGTTCTCCACGAACCGGGCAGAGTCATCCTGCTCACTACATCCGCCGCGCCGCGGGAGAAAAAGGAGGCCCTCGAAAAACTGGGCGCCCGCATCGTGGCAGCGGACGGCGCTGATGGAAGGGTCGATCTGCCGGCGGCCATGGAAAAACTGGCAGAGCTTGGCATAGACGGCATCCTTCTCGAGGGAGGCGCTGCGCTGGCAGGAGAGGCGCTCGTCGCGGGCCTCATTGACAAGGTGCTTTTCTACGCGGCGCCCCTTCTCATCGGGGGAAGCGGCGCGCCTTCGCCTTTCGGCGGCGCCGGCGCGGCCTCTCTCCAGGCGGCCTGGCCTCTCCGGGACCTGGAAGTGACAAAGAGCGGAGACGACCTGGCCATTACGGCGTATATCGCAAAGGAGGACCTATGTTCACAGGCATCATTGAAGAAATAGGCACGGTGACTGCCGTCCGGCGGGCTTCCCGCGGCGCGTCCCTCACCATTTCCGCGTCGAAAATTCTGGAAGATGTCCACGAAGGGGACAGCATCGCTGTGAACGGCATCTGCCTTACGGTGACCTCCTATACGGACTGCTCGTTCACGGTGGATGCCGTGCCGGAAACGTTGGCAAGGACTTCTCTTTCCATGGCGCGCGCCGGCTCTCCGGTGAATCTGGAACGGGCCCTCCAGGCAGGCAGCCGTTTCGGCGGCCATATCGTATCCGGCCACATCGACGGCACAGGGACCATCATGAAAAAGGAAACGGACGGCAATGCGGTGAATGTGACCATTTCCTTTGAACCGTCCCAAATGAAGTACATTCTGGAGAAAGGCTCCGTCGCGGTGGACGGGGTGAGCCTCACCGTGACACGCCGGGACAGGGAAAGTTTTTCTGTTTCCATCATTCCCCATACAGGGGCCAAAACGATCCTTCTCGGCAAACACAGCGGAGATCCGGTCAATATTGAATGCGACCTGGTAGGGAAATATGTGGAGCAGCTCCTCCAGCCCGAGCGGGGCGGCCTCACCATGGAGACACTGAAAAAATACAATCTGGG
>CAUBUJ010000106.1 GCA_958439155.1 uncultured Veillonellaceae bacterium | reverse complement strand
CCCCGAGCCTGGAGCCAAACTCCCAGCCCGTTTGGCGTCTGAGGCTTATCAAAATTCCGCCGCAGGCGGCACAACCCTTCTCAACTCATCACTCTCAACTCTGGGCTTTCCTATGCCCATACCGCGCTGCGCTCATAAAATTTTATTCCATCCTATTTTATCATTGACATATGCATAAAAGGAATTCATAATATATAGAAATCCTATATGACATTTTTGTATTTGCGGGGTGATGTTATGAAGAAACAGAAAAACGCCTTTATTGCCATCGGGCTCATGTTGTTCGCTCTCTTCTTTGGAGCGGGCAACCTGATTTTTCCGCCTTTCCTCGGGCAGAACGCAGGGACCCATACGGTCTCTGCTATGCTTGGCTTCCTTGTGACCGGATGCGGGCTTCCCCTTCTGGCGGTGGTGGCGGTGTGCTATTCCGGCAAGAATCTTCAGGATATCGCTTCCCGGGTGTATCCCTGGTACGGCGTGTTCATGGTGGTGGCCGTATCACTCACGATCGGACCGTTCTTCGCCATTCCCCGTACAGGTTCTACCTCTTTTGAAATGGCGGCAGCACCTTTCCTTGGAGGAGAAGGCGGGTTTGTGCCGCTTCTGGTGTACTCGTTCTTCTTCTTCGCTCTCTCCTGGTGGCTGGCGATTTCGCCGAGCAAACTGGTAGACCGTGTGGGCAAGGTACTGACGCCGATCATGCTGGTCCTCCTGGCGGCGCTCTTTATTTTCTATATCGCCTCTCCCATGGGACCGTGGCAGGCGCCGGCGGCGGAAAAATACAGCGGCACCGCCATCGCTTTCACCTCCGGCATTATGGAAGGGTACAATACCATGGACGGCCTGGCGGGCCTGCTCTTCGGCATTCTCGTCATTGAAGCGGTGAAAGAGACCGGCATCACCGGGCAGAAGCTCATCGCCTGGGATACGTTCCGTTCCGGCGTCGTCGCCATGGCGGTGATGTGCGTCATTTATGTGTTCCTCGGCTTCATCGGCGCCTCCTCTGTAACGGTGCTGGGCATGCAGGAAACGGGCGCGCCGGTCCTGGTGGGCTCTATGAATCATTACTTCGGCGCCGCCGGTCCGGTTGTCATGGGCATCGTGGTCCTTCTGGCGTGTCTCACCACCAGCATTGGGCTGCTCGCTTCCATCGGCGCTCTGTTCAACAAAATGATGCCTTCCATTTCCTTCCGGGCATGGGTCACCATTTTCGCCGTACTTTCCTTCGGCATCGCCAATTTCGGCCTGGCTGCCATCATCAAGGCCGCCATCCCTGTGCTGGTGTTCCTCTATCCGCTCACAGTGGCCCTCATTATTCTGACCTTCCTGAACGGATGTTACAAAGGGTCTCCTTATGTACACCGCATCGCCACGCTCTTCACGTTCTTCCCTGCTCTCTATGACGGATTCCATGCGGCGGGTATGACGCCGGCAGGACTGGACGCTTTCATGGCTTCCCTGCCCCTGGCGGATCACGGTCTGGCATGGCTTCCCATTTTCGCGGCAGGCCTCATTCTTGGATGGATCGTCTATGCTGCGACTGGAAAAAAAGGCGAGGACTAAAAGGAATGGGACCTCTCTCTGAACCATAAAAAAATACCGGAGTGCATGACGCTCCGGTATTTTTTTGCGTATTTTTATGATTTTGATTCAGAAAGAATGGGATTTTTCTCGGCGATCCCCACTTTTCTCGGGAACGTCTTCGGCGCAGGGCCGTTTTTCTGGAAATAAAGGATCCGCCGTTCTTCTCCTGTGGGGAGGGCACAGGTCTTTGTTTCCTTCAATTCTGCATGCATGAGTGCCAGAATTTTCCCGGCGGCCTGCAGTTCCTCTTCCGCGCCGGGCCCTTTCATGGCGGCGAAGATGCCTCCTTCTTTCACAAAGGGCAGGCTCCATTCAGCGATGACCGGGAGGGATTTCACCGCTCTGGCGGTGACTACGTCAAAAGTTTCCCGGAGCTTCTTCCGCCGGCCTCCTTCTTCGGCGCGCATGTGGAGGCATTTCACATTTTTCACTCCTGCCGCGGCAGCCCCTTCTTCCACGGAGGTGAGTTTCTTCTGGATGGAATCCATGAGAACGAACTGCATGTCCGGCCGGAGAATGGCGAGAATCATCCCGGGAAAACCCGCGCCGGTCCCCAGATCGAGGACCCGCCCGCCTTTCGGGAAATATGTCTCCTTATAGACGGTGAGTGAGTCGTACACATTCTTGATGAGACTGGCCGCCGGATCTTTCACGCCGGTCAGATTGATGTGCTGGTTCTTTTCCATAATGAAATTATGGTACACTCCCAGTTTCCGGACGGTTTCCTCATCCGCCGGAATTCCGAGGTGCCGCAGCATATCTCCGATTGTCATAAAGCTTCCCCTTTCCTTAGACAATAGGAAAACCCTCTTCCTCTTGAGGCATTTTCCATGAATCATTCTTTCATTCAGCTGTTTTTCTTCACATACACCATGAGCACGGATATATCCGCCGGAGAGACGCCGGAAATGCGCGCCGCCTGCCCAAGAGACACGGGCCGCACTTTGTCCAGCTTCTGCCGCGCTTCGATGGAAATGCCTTCCAGGTGGAGGTAATCCATATCAGGAGGCATGAGCTGCGCTTCCATTTTCGCCGCCCGCCGGATAGCCGCTTCCTGCCGGGCGATGTACCCTTCGTACTTCACGGTGATTTCCATTTCTTCTTCCGCGTCCATGGAGAAATCCGGGCAGTGGAGGTATTCCTTCATCATGCGGTAGGTCACTTCCGGCCGCTTCAGGATTTTGTCGGCGCCGATGCCCGTGGTGAGAGGCGCCGTCCCCATGGCGGCAAGAGCGGCATTGGTTGCCTCCGTCGGGGTGAACCGGGCGGAGCGGATGTAGTCCATCGCTTTTTCAAAGCGGGCCTTCCGCGCCTGGAAACGGGCGTAGCGCTCTTCTGACACGAGGCCGATGTCATGGCCTTTTTCGGTGAGGCGCAGGTCCGCGTTGTCCTGGCGGAGAATGAGACGGTACTCGCTTCGGCTGGTCATCATGCGGTAAGGCTCATTGGTGCCCTTCGTGACCAGGTCGTCAATGAGGGCCCCCACATAGGCTTCGTGCCGTTTCAGGATAAAAGGCGGCTTTCCTTGAATTTTGAGCGCCGCGTTGATCCCTGCCATGAGGCCCTGCGCCGCCGCTTCTTCGTAGCCGGAGGTGCCGTTCGACTGGCCCGCCGAATAGAGGCCGGGCATTTTCTTCACTTCCAGCGTCGGCAGGAGCTGGAGCGGATCAAGGAGATCGTACTCGATGGCGTAGGCCGGGCGCATGATTTTCACGTCTTCCAGGCCGGGAATGGTCCGGAGGAAGGCGTACTGCACGTCGATGGGCATGGAGGTGGACATGCCCTGCACATACATTTCATTCGTATCCAGGCCCTCCGGCTCAATGAAGAGCTGGTGCCGCTTTTTGTCGGCAAAACGGACCACCTTGTCCTCGATGGACGGGCAGTACCTGGCGCCGACGCCGTGGATTTTCCCGCTCATCATAGGGGCGCGCATGAGATTGTCCCGGATGATCTGGTGGGTGGTCTCATTGGTATAAGTGAGCCAGCAGTCCCGCTGGTTCCGGTCCACATCTTCATCCATGAAAGAAAAAGAATGATGGTCCGGATCGCCCTTTTCCAGCTGCATATGATCCGGATGGAGGGTACGCATATCCACCCGGCTCGGCGTGCCCGTCTTGAACCGGAGCAGGTCAATGCCGTGCTTCCGGAGATTTTCCGAAAATCCCACGCTGGGGCGCATCCCGTTGGGGCCGCCGCTGTACATGGTCTCGCCGATGATGATGCGGCTGTCCAGGTAGGTGCCGGTGGCGATAATGACCGCTTTCGCCCGGTACTCCTCGCCGAGCTCGGTGACGACGCCCGCCGCCTTCCCGTCCTCTACAATGAGGTCGGTCACCATCATCTGCTTCAGGTCCAGATTGTCCGTATTCTCCACGGCGTGCTTCATCCACCGGTGGTATGCGTTCTTGTCCGATTGGGCGCGGAGGGCGTACACTGCAGGGCCTTTGCCGCGGTTGAGCATGCGCATCTGGATGGCTGTGGCGTCGGCAGCGATCCCCATGATTCCGCCGAGGGCGTCGATCTCCCGCACGAGATGACTCTTTCCCGGGCCGCCTACGGCAGGATTGCAGGGCATCATAGCTACATTCTCCAGAGAAATCGTAGCAAGCAGCGTCTTGCATCCCAGTTTGGCCGCCGCCATAGCCGCCTCGCATCCGGCGTGGCCCGCGCCGATGACAATCACATCGTAGGTATCAATCAGGTACATGAAATTTCCTTCCTTCATATGGCTTATAGGACGAGGCCTTCCGCGGAAGCCCCGCTTTCCCTTCGATCTATATATTTCAACTTTTAATTGTAACAAGGAAATTTTTCCACTTCAAGGGGCGGCAGGAAACGGAAAAAGATTCTGAAAAAAGAAAGAGACATTTCCCGAATCTCCATCCAGCCTCAAGCAAAGCCGCCAGCAGACCGCTCCTCTTCCGAGGCGCAAAAAAGGAACCGTCCTTCCCGGGATGGTTCCTTTTTGAATGGCGCAGCCAATTATTTATGCTGGGAGAAATGGGCTTCCTCTTCAATGATGGAGTAAACCAGTTCCGCTGCCTCGTAGAGATCCTTTTCTTTCAGGGATTCCTTCGATGTATGGAAATCGGTCATGCCTACCCCCATGAGGAGCGCCGGGAAAGCCTGCTTATTGAACCAGTTTGCGTCGCTCCCGCCGCCGGTGGCGCAGAGACGGACCTTGAACTGTTTCGCCCCGCAGGCCTGACGGAAGAGGCGCACCGCGTCATGATCCTCACCAAGCTTGAATCCTTTGTAGAGCTCTTCTGTCGTCACTTCCGCTTTGCCGCCGGGGAAATCCGCTTCCGCGCTCTGGAACGCAGCGACCATCTTGTCTACCACAGCATGGAGTTTCGCTTCATCGCGGCTCCGCGCTTCTGCCCGGACCGTGCACAGTTCCGGCACAATATTGGTGGCCCGGCCCCCTTCGATGACCCCTACATTGCAGGTGGTCTCTTCATCGATGCGGCCGCTTTCAATCTTCGCGATCGCCGCGGCTGCCATCTTGATGGCGTTTATGCCCTTTTCCGGTTCAATCCCCGCATGAGCTGCCCGGCCATGCATGGTGCAGGTCACTTTGTATTCTCCCGGGCCTTCATTGATGGCCGTGCCCGCTTCGCCGTCCGCGTCGAGGACGTAGCCGAAATCAATGCCTTCGGTGTACTTCGGGTCGATATATTTGGAACCATTGAGGCTGCTTTCTTCTTGGACCGTGAAAATGGCGGTCACCTTGCCATGGGGAATCATGGTCTCCTTCATCACTGCAAGCGCTTCGAGAATGGCTGCCACACCAGCCTTATCATCGCCGCCGAGAATGGTGTCTCCTTTGGAATGGAACACGCCGTTTTCCAGGACCGGTTCAATGCCCTTGCACACTTCCACGCAGTCCATATGGCCGGTAAAAGCCACACTGGGCATGCCTTCCGCGTTTGCCGGGAACACAGCGATCAGATTTCCGCAGTTGCCGCCGGTTTTCTCGCCGGTGCCGTCTTCATAGACCCGTCCGCCGAGACGCTTCAGCGCCTTCTTCAGGTACTCCGCCACATCCCTTTCGCCTTTGCTGGGCGCGTAAATGCGGACCAGGTCGCAAAATGTATTTTTTATCCGTTCTTCATTGATCATGGTATGACCTCCTATTATTTGGGATGTCTCTATCTTACTCCGGAAAGAAGAAAATGGATAGGGACAATGGAAATCCCGATCAAACAGAAAATCTCCAGACTGCCTCATACGGGCAGGTCCCTGGTCTGGGGTCTGAGGTCTGAGGTCTGAGGTCTGATGGTGCGTCATTGGCGTTGGGT
>CAUBUJ010000105.1 GCA_958439155.1 uncultured Veillonellaceae bacterium | reverse complement strand
ATAAGGGGGAACCGTTTTTTTCATGGCTTTAGAAATCGGCAGCATAGTAGAAGGCAAAGTGACCGGTATTGCCAAGTTCGGCGCGTTTGTAGAACTCCCGGACAATAAAGTGGGTCTTGTGCATATTTCAGAAGTGGCCAGTACATATGTGAATGATGTGCATGACTATCTGAAAGTCAATGATACGGTCAAAGTGAAAGTCATTTCCGTAGATGATAAAGGAAAAATCGCTCTGTCCATCAAGCAGGCGGCGGAACCGCAGAGAGAGAAGCGGGAGAATCCAAAGGGAGAATGGCAGCCCCATCATGGTCATGGAGAACGTCCGGCAGCGCGCGCCGATCATGGATGGAAAGCGAAGACAGGCAGCGGCGCTTCTGATTTCCGGCCGCAGAAAAAGAGACGGGAAATGTCCGGCTCTTTTGAAGATAAGCTGAGTCGTTTTCTGAAGGACAGCGATGAGCGTCTTCTTGATTTAAAAAGAAATGTAGAGTCCAAACGGGGCGGACGGGGCGCCCGCCGCGCGGATTGACAGTATAGAGGGGAAGCGGATGCTTCCTGATTGAAGGGGGCAGCGGTGCTCCCTTCCTTGTCGTTAGGAAAGAGAATGTAGGGAATGAACCCTTTTGGCAGGCAGGAGGACACATGATCAGGGCTGTCATTGATATAGGGACCAATTCAGTGCGTCTTTTGGCGGCACAGCGGCTCCCCGGCGGAGAGTGGAAAACAATTTTGAAAGATATGAATCCATCCCGTCTCGGGGAAGGGATGGCGGATACGGCCAATCTGACCAACGCCGCCTGCGGCCGCACGCTGGAGGCAGTGGAAGATTTCGCGGCAAAGGCCAGAGAAGCCGGCGCTGATGAGATCCGTGCCTATGGGACTGCCATCATGCGGGACGCGCCCCAGGGAGCGGCTTTTGCGGAAAAAATTTTTGAAAAGACCGGGGTGAAGGTAAAAATCCTCCCTGGAGAAATGGAAGCATTCTACAGCTACCTCGGCGCGGTAGGCGTTTCTTCCTCGGTAGCTGCTGTCTCTGATGTGGGAGGCGGGTCTACGGAAGTGTGCATGGGTTTCGGCCCTGCTATCGGATTCCGTCGGAGTTTTCCTATCGGCTGCGTGCGCTGTTCTGATCTTTTTGATACCACTACGGCCAGAGGGATCGGGGAATTGAAGAAGTACTGTTTCCAGGAGTTCCAGAATTCGGATGACCTGGCGCCGGTGAAGCGGTGGATCTGCGTGGGCGGCACGGCCACATCGATCGCGTCCATGCTGCAGGAACTGGATCGGTATGATCCGGAGAAAATCCAGGATTATGTGATCCACCAGGAAGATCTCACTGATCTGCTGAAGCGGCTCTACCAGATGTCCTATGAGGAACGGTGTCATCTGCGGGGACTCCGGGCGGACCGGGCGGATATTATCGTTGCCGGCGTCGCCATCATTGACAGCCTGATGGAATATTTCGCCTTGTCGGAAATTTCTGTAAGCGACCGCGGCCTGACGGAAGGGCTTCTCGATGAAGATACAGTGAAGCCTGAGTCATGCTGACGAAGGACGCTTTCGAAGAAAAGGTGCGCCTCTTCGGCAGGCGCCGCGGGCTCTGGCAGCGGGGGAGCCGCATTCTGGCGGCATTCTCCGGCGGACCGGATTCGCTGGCGCTCGTGCTGGCGCTCCATGCGTTTCACGAGAAGGAAGGTTTTTCCCTCGGGTGCTGCACGGTGAACCACCATCTCCGGCGGGAAGCGGCAGCAGAGACGGATTTCTGCGCTGCCGCCGCAGCAGAGCTTGCCATTCCTTTTTACAGGAAAGACGCCGACGTGCCGGCGTGGCGCGCCCTCCATGGAGAATCTGTGGAAACCGCGGCGCGGACGCTCCGTTATGAAGCGCTCCGGGCGTGTGCCGCCGCCCATGGGTATGACCGGATTGCCGCGGCCCATCACAAAGATGACCAGGCGGAAACGGTGCTCTACCATCTGGTCCGGGGGAGCGGGATGACCGGCCTCCGTGGGATGGAGCCTCTGGCAGGTGATATTGCGAGGCCCCTGCTCTGCGTTTCCCGGGAGGAGATCCGAGAGTACTTGTCGTATTTCCCGTACAAGCCCTGTCACGATCTGTCAAACGACGTACCTAATACGGCAAGAAATAAAATACGGCTCCAGATTATGCCTCTTCTGCGGGAACTGAATCCGAGAGCGGCAGAGGCGATGAGCCGCGCCGCGGAAAGCCTTTCCGAGGATGAAGCGTTTCTGATGGATGCGCTGGAGCGCCCGCTGGGGACGATCTCCTGGGAGGGAGGGAGCGCCCTCGCCGGCAGGGAAAGCATAGAGAGGCTTCCTACGGCGCTCCGGCGGCGCCTCATCCGCGTCGTCTGGAAGAAACTGGGCGCCTCTGTCCCCACCTGGGAAGATACGGAACGGATTCTCCATTTCCTCGCGGAAGGGCAGACGGGGAAATGGACATCCGCTGCGGGAGCGGCGGTATGCATCCAGTATGACAGCGTCCTCTTCCGGCGGGGAAGTACCCGGAAGGGACTGCCCAGGCAGGCAGAAACAGAGTGGGAACTACTGAAAGAGCGCTTTGACCAGAAACCGCCCTGCGGGCTGGACCAGATCCTTCTGGACGGAGACGCAGCAGGAGAGGTCCGGCTCCGTTTCCTGGAGGCGGGAGACCGCTTTGCGCCGGAAGGCATGGAAGGGACGAAAAAAATATCCCGCCTTATGAATGAACTTCATATCCCGAGGGAGGCGCGCCGCACATGGCCGCTTGCCGGGGATGACAACGATATTTACTGGATCGGATTCCGGCGCCAAAGCCGTCTGGCCCGTCCGACTGCACATACGGTACATTATTTGCGGCTCACATTGAGGAGGAAATCAAATGGAACATCTCATGAAAGACATTAAAAGCGTACTGATTCCCAAGGACAAGCTGGATGCGCGCATCGCCGAGATCGGCCGTCAGATTACTGAAGATTACGCCGGACGGGATGTGGTGCTCGTAGGGATCCTGAAAGGGGCTATGCCTTTCCTCTGCGATCTGATGCGCGCCATTGATCTTCCTCTCACCGTGGATACCATGTGTGTATCCAGCTACGGCAGCGGTACCATTTCTTCAGGCAGCGTGAATATCAAAAAAGATCTGGACCGGGACATCCGCGGCAAAGACGTGATCGTCGTGGAAGATATCATTGATACAGGCATTACCATGGCGGCGCTGGTGCCGCTTCTCCGGCAGCGCGGCGCCGCTTCGGTGGAACTGGCGATCTGCCTCAACAAGAAAGAACGGCGGGAAAAAGAAGTGGATGTGAAGTACACAGGCTTCGATGTGCCTGATGAATTTATCGTAGGCTACGGCTGCGATTACGCGGAAAAATACAGAAATCTGCCGGAAGTATGTACTTTGAAGCCGGAAGTCTATACCAGATCCTGATGGGGGAAGTCCTCCTGGAAAGAGTGGGATTTTTTAAGGTATTTCGAAAACTTTCGTTTACACTGTTTCCCATATATGGTAAAATAAGTCATTAAGTTATATTCTTTTTGAGGTATGAAACGTCCCGCAGGGACGCGCTTTGTGCCCGTTTCCAGCCGGATCGCCTGCGTATCCGGTCAATCCATTACTGCGTGCAGTCAGAAGGAGGACTCGATTGAATAAGTTTGTAAAAAACGTGGCGCTCTATGTATTGCTTATCGTCATAGCGGTTTCCATGTTTAATACCTTCGTTACGCCACAGGAGAAGCATTCAGAAATCACCTACAGCGACTTCATGAGCCAGGTGGAGAATGACCAGGTGGATTCTGTGACCATGACGAATAATTCCATTACTGGTGTCTTGAAAGACGGTACTAAATTTGAGACCTATGCACCGGACAATGACAGGGAACTGCTGCCGGCTCTGGCTGATAAAAAAGTCAATATTACCGCCAAGCCGCCGGAACAGCCGTCGTGGTGGATGAGCCTGCTTTCCTCCCTGCTTCCGATCCTGATTCTGGTAGGCGTCTGGTTCTGGATTATGAACCAGACCCAGGGCGGCGGCGGACGTGTGATGAGCTTCGGTAAATCCCGGGCCAAGATGACCGGGGAAGGCCAGGTTCATGTGACATTCGCCGATGTGGCCGGGGAAGATGAAGCCAAGGAAGAACTGGCGGAAGTGGTGGATTTCCTCAGGTCGCCTTCCAAGTATACCGCCATCGGCGCGAAGATCCCCAAAGGGGTGCTCCTTGTAGGACCGCCAGGCACAGGGAAGACACTTCTTGCCAAGGCAGTAGCCGGCGAGGCGAAAGTACCATTTTTCTCCATTTCCGGCTCTGATTTCGTGGAAATGTTCGTTGGCGTCGGTGCTTCCCGGGTGCGTGATCTTTTCGCGCAGGCCAAGAAAAATGCACCGTGCATTGTATTCATCGATGAAATCGATGCGGTGGGCCGGCAGAGAGGATCCGGTCTCGGCGGCGGCCATGATGAACGGGAACAGACACTGAACCAGCTCCTGGTCGAAATGGACGGCTTCGGCGCCAATGAAGGGATTATCACTCTTGCCGCCACAAACCGCCCGGATATTCTGGATCCGGCGCTTCTCCGGCCGGGCCGCTTTGACCGCCGTGTCATTGTAGGCCGTCCGGACCTGCGGGGACGGATTGCCATCCTCAAGGTTCACGCGAAGAACAAGCCTCTCGATCCCAATGTGGATCTGGAAACCATCGCCAAGAAGGTGCCCGGCTTTACCGGCGCGGATCTGGCCAATCTTCTCAACGAAGCGGCACTCCTTGCTGCCCGTGAGAAGAGAAAGACCATTTCTATGAGTGATCTGGAAGAAGCAAGCGAAAAAGTCTGCTATGGACCGGAACGGCGGAGTCACAAAGTGAATGACGATGAGAAGAAGCTCACCGCCTACCACGAATCGGGCCACGCCATTATGGCGACCGTCCTTCCCGCGGCGGATCCGGTGCACAAAGTCACCATCATTCCCCGCGGCCAGGCCGGCGGTTATACGATGATGCTGCCCCATGAAGAACGTTCCTTCATTACAAAATCCCATCTGCTCGCCCAGCTTCGGGTCGCTCTTGGCGGCCGCTGCGCGGAACAGATCATTTTCAATGAAATCTCCAGCGGCGCTTCCGGTGATCTCCAGCAGGTCACGGAAATTCTCCGGAAAATGATTATGGAGTGGGGCATGAGTGACCGCCTCGGACCGATGATTTTCGGGGAACACCATGAACAGATTTTCCTTGGAAAGCAGCTCGGTTCTGAGCGGAATTACGGGGAAACGGTGGCAACGATTATTGATGAGGAAATGCACAAGTACCTCAATGAAGCCTATGAAGATACGATGCGCACCCTCAATGAAAATATTGAAGTGCTCCACGCCATGGCCAAAGCGCTTCTCGAAGTGGAGACCATTGACCATCACCAGGTGGAAAATCTTTTCAAGTATCATTCCATCTACGCGCCTGGTGAGGAACCGGTGAAGCCGGAACAAGAACCGGCTCCGGAATCCGCTGTGGCTGAGATCGCGGCGGAAGACGCGGCAGACAAATCCCAGCCTCAGGCTTGATTTCCTATAGGCAAAAACATCCTTATAGAGCAGTACTCTGTAAGGATGTTTTTTTATGCCCCATTTCTGCAGTCATCTGGAAGGGGATGGGCCTGGTTCCATCGTAAGCGGTAGATAATAGGGTGGATTTACCGGTATGGCTTTTCATGGGACAATACCTTCATCAAATCATTTTTGAACTCGGAGGTAATGCTCATGGAATTTCCCCTTAGCGCGGATCATATTTTCATTGCCGGCGGCTATGCGGACATGCGCCGCTCCATTGACGGTCTCTCCGCCATCGTGTCGTCCACACTTTCCCTGTCCCCGTTCCAATCGTCGCTCTTTCTCTTCTGCGGCAGACGCAGGGACCGGTTCAAGGCTCTTCTCTGGCAGGGAGACGGCTTCCTTCTTCTCTACAAGCGTC
>CAUBUJ010000104.1 GCA_958439155.1 uncultured Veillonellaceae bacterium | reverse complement strand
AGTGCATGGATGTGGTCCTCTTCTTTCAGGGGATGTACCGGGAAAGCTGGATGAAGGAGGCCTGGGTGGAGTCGGCGCTTGCCGGGTATATCGCTGCCGGCGGGGAGGAAATGATCCGGAAGGTCTGCTCCTTTTTGCAGCGCTATGCCTGGATCGGAAAGCTGTGCGCAGCGCTCCATCCGTTTCATTTCAAAGACGTAGAGGCGCTGTCCATGGTGTATCAATGGCTTCCGGCGAAGCAAAGGGCGATTTTTTCTGCCGGTACCGGCCAGGAGTAAATGGAATGGCTGCGCGGCTTGCCATAGGGCGCACCTGGAAGGGGTCGGCTTTTTATAGCAGGGACTGTGGGAATACCGCGGTCCCTGCTTTTGTGCTGTCTGCCGCACTGCCGCGGCAGAGATGGGATGAATAGTGAAGCCTCTCCCGCGATAGCGGCACCCTATGCCTGGCGTGCATAAAAGAATATGTAGAGCAAGTATTGGCGATTTCCATGGCTCTGCTATACAGTAGGAACATAGAAAAGAAATATGAAGGAGGCAAAATAGATGATGAATCAGTTTACTGTATGGATTCCGACGAAGTGGATGTTTGGACCGGGGCAGCTTGCCCATCTCCATGAGGCGGCGCTCCCTGGAAAGAAAGTGCTGGTCGTGATTTCTAATGGAAAATCTACCCGTGCCAATGGATACTTGGACCGGACGCTGGCGGAGCTTGCAAAGGCAGGCGTGGAAGCCGTGGTTTTCGATGAGGTGGAGCCGAATCCGCTGAAAGAGACCGCCATGCGAGGCGGCGCGAAAGCAAAAGAGGAAGGGTGCGATTTCATCCTCGCCTTGGGTGGCGGCTCTGTCATGGACTGCGCCAAGGCGATCGCCATCATGGCGGCCAATCCGGGAGATCTCTGGGACTATGTCACCGCCGGCACAGGGAAGGGCCTTCCCATGCCGCACCGGCCGCTTCCCATCGTGGCCATTACCACCACCGCCGGCACAGGATCGGAAGTGGACTGCGGCGGCGTCATCAGCAATCTGGAAACAAAGGAAAAGATGGGCATCGGGTTTCCTTCTCTCTTCCCGGTCCTCTCCATTGTGGACCCTGATCTGATGATGACTGTGCCGCCCCGTTTTACCGCTTACCAGGGATTTGACGCGCTCTTCCACAGCGTGGAATGTTATATTTCCAAAAGGGCAAATCTTATGAGCGATATGGTAGCGTCTACAGCGATTAAAAATATAGGAGGGTACCTGGCCCGGGCCGTAGCAGACGGAAGCGACAAAGAAGCGCGCACCCATGTGGCCTTTGCCAATACCCTTTCCGGCTATTCCATGATGACCGGCAGCTGCACCAGTGAGCATTCTCTGGAGCACGCCATGAGCGCCTACCATCACGCACTGCCCCATGGAGCGGGTCTCATTATGATATCCCTTGCCTACTTCGGCCATTTCATCGACGCCCATGCCTGCGATGACCGCTTCGTCGATATGGCCCGGTTCCTTGGCATGGAACAGGCGGAGAAGCCGGAAGATTTCCTCACAGCCCTCCATGACCTGCAGGAAGCCTGCGGTGTGGCAGACCTCAAAATGAGCGATTACGGCCTCCATCCAGAAGAATTCCCGGCGCTTGCGAAGAATGCGAGAGCGACCCTGGGCCGTCTTTTTGACGCGGATCCGGTGCCGCTTTCCGATGAGGACTGCGTCGCCATTTATGAAAAAGCGTATCGGTAAAAGGAGAGTATCATGACAAAAGAAGAAATAGCAAAGAAAGTTTCTCCCTTCCCTCTGGGAGAGGTCAATCCATACGGAAAATTTTTCACAGGGGAAAGTTACCTTTCTATCCTGACGAAAGGGAGCCTTCACGTGGCGAATGTCACTTTTGAGCCGGGCTGCCGGAATCACTGGCATATCCATCATAAAGGCGGCCAGATCCTGCTTGCCACCGGCGGCGTGGGGTACTACCAGGCATGGGGAGAAGCGCCCCGCCGGCTTCTTCCGGGAGACGTGGTGGAGATTCCGCCGGAAGTGAAGCACTGGCACGGCGCGGCGCCGGGGAGCTGGTTTTCCCATATTGCCATTGAGGTGCCTGCGGAAGGGGCATCCAATGAATGGTGTGAGCCTGTATCAGAGGAAGAATACAGCAAACTGAAATGAAGGGGAGGATATGATGGCAAAAGTAGTACAGACAGCAGGGCGGACGATTCTGGGAGACTTCGCGCCGAAATTTGCCGAGCTCAATGATGACGTGCTTTTCGGCGAGGTCTGGTCCCGGACAGAGAAACTATCCCTTCGCGACCGGAGCCTCATTACGGTGACTGCCCTCATCGCCAGCGGCATGGTGGACAGTTCTCTTTCCTACCATATCGAGACAGCGAAGAAAAACGGCGTCACGAAAGAAGAAATGGCAGAGGCTATTACCCATATCGCCTTCTACGCGGGCTGGCCGAAGGCGTGGGCTGCTTTCCGCCTGGCGAAAGAGGTATACAAAGACTGATCCTCCCGGAATTGCCCTGCAGTGGTAGAATGAAGAAATACAAAGAAGGGTCCTCCCTTTCATGGGAGAGCCGTTCCGATCGGAGGAGAATAGTGATGAGAATTTTAACCCTTTATTTTACAAGAAGCGGCCATACCAGAAAGGATGCAGAGATCATTCACCGCGCCGCCGGGGGAGATATGGCGGAGATCCGGACGGTGAGGACCTATTCTTCCTCCTACGCCTGGGCAGTGGTACAGGGGGGACTGGAAAAAATGAGACAGTCTCTGCCCGCTCTCCAGCCGCTTTCCGCCCGCCCGGAAGACTATGATGTGATCTTCCTGGGCAGCCCGGTCTGGTGGTTTACCATTACTCCTGCGATGAAGAGTTTCCTCGCGGCCCATCCGCTCCGGGGCAAAATCATCTGTCCCTTTCTGACGAGCGGCGGACAGCCGAAGGATTCTTTCCTCGATCTGGAAAAAGCGGTCCCCGAGGCAGATGTGCTGGAAGGATTTCATATCTATTTCAAAGGAAATACCATGAAGGCCTATCCGGAAGATATGGACCGGTGGGTAGAGGACAGTCTCGCTGAGGCAGAGCGGCATCTGGCAGAGCGGGATGGTGACGTAAAAAGCCTGGACGAGGCAGAAAGGAAACTATGAAAAAACTGGCGAAACTATGGATGGCTGCTGCGGCGGCAGGGATGCTCCTCTTTGGAGGCTGCGCCGGAAAGCAGGAGGCATCCAGCGCGGAATCTCTCACAGAGACACTCCGGCCGGAAGCAGTGACCCAGGTGGTCGCCGCCGACAATACCCATGGCCGGACCATCATGTGGCAGATGAAAGACCAGAAAGACGGGGCCGTCCAATACCGCGCAGCCGGCGGCAGCTGGAAAGAGGCGAAAGCGTCTGCCCAAAAACTGACCGGCAATCAGGGAGAGCCGGACCGGTACATTTATGAAGCGGAACTGACGGGACTTACGCCGGGCACCTCCTATGAATACCGGATCCGTGCCGGCGGAGAAGTGAGTCCGGTGTACAAACTCACCACCGACAAGGGCGGCGAATTCACAGCGCTTCTCTTCCCTGATTCCCAGAGTCTCGACTACAATGTGTGGAAAGAGACCGCCGAAAGCGGCAGGAAGACAGCGCCCGACGCGGCGTTCTACATCAATATGGGGGACCTTGTGGATAACGGGCAGGATGAGCACCAGTGGCAATCCTGGCTTTCCGCGGTCTCCAGCTTTTCCGCTGACATTCCGCTTGCGCCTGTCATGGGCAATCACGAAGCATACTCTCTGGACTGGAAAATGGCAAAGCCTGACCGGTTCCTCGCCCATTTTGATCTGCCAAAGAATGGGGATGCATCCCTCCCGGAAATGTTCTACTCCTTCGACTGGGGCCCGGTCCATTTCTCCGTGCTCAATACGGACATGCAGGAACTTTCCGAGTGGTACCCGGATCTCCTGGAGAAACAGAAAACCTGGCTCGCAGAGGATGTGAAAGCGTCAGAGAAGCCATGGAAAGTGGTGCTCATGCACAAAGATCCCCTCCAGTACCGCATTGCCAAACGGCCGGAACGGAAAGAAGGCTTCTCGGAAGAAGGGAAAGCATTCATGCCTCTCTTTGATGAGCTCGGCGTAGACGCGGTTCTTTCCGCCCACCTTCACACCTACCGGAACCGCGGCCATATCTATGACTTCCAGCGGGACGCAAAAGGGCCTCTCTACATCCTCTCCGGCGTCGCAGGAGATGTGCGCTATCCCAATCTATGGACCGACCACGCCCTCGACACCTACGTGGCGCCCCAGCCGGAAACAGACAACTTCATGACACTTACCGCCTCAGACAATACACTCACCCTCCGGGCGTTCCTACCGGACGGAACCAAACTGGATGAAGCAGTGCTGACGAAGTAAAATGAAGAAGATTCCTTCCCGCGTGGAGGGAATTTTTTAGTGGCCATCAGTTGTCAGCCATCAGCCATCGGCCCCAACGCTTCTTCAGGTCCATGCGGCGCCCGGGCCTATCAAAACCCCGCTGCCCATTTTATTTGAGGCGGCGCACCGCCCCTCTCAATTCTAAACTTTGCGCCTCTCTGCCATGCCCATCCTGCCATTCCCCGCGGCGGAGCCGCACATAAAAAGCCACTCCGCTTTCCTCTCCAGACGGAAGACTCTGCTCCCATGACGCACGGTCCGCCTTAGACCTCAGACCCCGTTCCCATGATGGGCAGCCGCATTTCCTTATCGTCCAGTGGCCGGCTCTTTGTTCATAAACTTGACAATTCTGCTATACATAGATGATAATAACTTATGTAAATTGAGGCAAAATAAGTATATGGCCGCGCTCTGGGGCGTGACGGACGAAAGGAATGATGGGTTTGGCAGAAACCGCCTGGTCATTGGTGCCGCCGGCGATTACGATCGTTTTGGCGCTTGTGACAAAAGAGGTCTATATTTCCCTCGGAATCGGGATTTTTGTAGGCGTTTTTATGTATACAGGATTTAATTTTATCGGCGCTGTGGATACGATGTTCCAAATTATGTCCGATAAAATCGGAGGGAATGTATACATTCTCATTTTTTTGGTGCTTCTGGGCATCCTGGTGGAGGCGATTTCCTGCTCCGGCGCCGCCAAGGCCTATGGGGACTGGGCGTCCCGGGCGATCAAAGGGAAGAGGAGTTCTCTCTTTGTGACCATGATCCTGGGCATGCTGATTTTCATTGACGATTATTTCAATTGCCTTACCGTAGGGACGGTCATGCGGCCCGTGACGGATAAGTTTAAAGTGACCCGGGCGAAGCTCGCTTACATCATCGACGCGACGGCTGCGCCGGTGTGCATCATCGCGCCGGTGTCGAGCTGGGCCGCGGCGGTGACGTCATCGCTGCCGGAGGGCAGCCATGTAGATGGGTTCAGCCTGTTCCTGAAGACGATTCCTTTCAATTTCTACGCCTGGTTTACTCTCGCATTCCTGATTCTGCTCATCTGGCGGGGGAAAGACTACTTCGCCATGGCCGCTTTTGAGCGGAGAAGCCATGGGGAACTGGAAATTCCGGAAGAATATGAGCAGGCGGAGCAGGAAGTGCGCGCCGCGGGCAATGGGAAAATTATTGACCTCATTCTTCCTCTGGTGGTTCTTATTGCAAGCTGCATATACGGTATGCTTTACACCGGGGGCATTCAGGAAGGGGCTACCATTCAGGAAGCGTTCAGTCAGTGCGAATCGGCCAGGGGTCTTGTGATCGGTTCATTTGTAGCTCTGATCTTTACATTCCTCCTGTATATTCCCCGGCGGGTTCTGGAATTCAAGCGGTTCTGTGAATGTCTTACCATGGGCTTCATTGACATGAGCTCGGCCATTTTCATTCTCTGCCTGGCATGGACTCTTTCCGGCGTGTGCGGCGAGGAGTATATGAATATCGGCGGCTATGTGGGCAATATTGTGAGCGGCAATATTCACATCGCTATGCTCATGCCGGCATTGTTCTTCCTGGTGGCGATCGGCCTGTCCTTCACAACAGGGACCTCCTGGGGGAC
>CAUBUJ010000103.1 GCA_958439155.1 uncultured Veillonellaceae bacterium | reverse complement strand
GCCAAATCCGGCGGAGTTCTTTGTTTTATTATTGTTTTTATTAGATTTTACGCTTTTTTGACGTTTTTCAGCGTAAAAGCTTACTCGTTGTAATTCTTTTCCTTCTGCGGATCCAGCAGGTAGAAGAGGAAGTCCGCTTCCGCCTTCACTACGCCGTCCACGGTGGACTGGCAGTGCACTTTACCCATGCGGCCGATGATCTTTTTGATGTCCGCACGGGTCTTGAGCACGTCTCCTGGTCCCACAGGAGAACGGAACCGCACTTTTTCCATGCCCGTGAAGAGCGGGATGAGGCCGCGGTTTTCTTCCGGATACTGGAGGGCGACGCCGCCTACCTGGGCCATGGCTTCACAAATGAGAACGCCCGGCATGATGGGCTTGTCCGGGAAATGACCCTGGAAGAAAGGTTCATTGGCGGAGACGCACTTGATCCCGATGGCGTATTTCAAAGGTTCCAGTTCGAGAATGCGGTCTACCAGGAGCATGGGATAACGGTGCGGGAGAATTTCCCGTATCTGATTGACTGTAAGTGAGATTTTAGATTCCTGCGGCATGATTGTATTCCTCCTACCAGCAACTAGGATTAGGACTGCTGTGCTTTTTTCAGAGCGAGGAGCTGTTCAGAGAGCTCTCCGTTCAGTTTATGACTGCCCATGACGGCAATGATATGCGCGTGGAGCGGTCCGATGAGGGAAATATCTCCCAGAATGTCAAGAATTTTATGACGTACCAGTTCATCAGGCCAGCGCGGAACGGAAAGGCATCCTGTCTCGGAGTAGACCACCGCGTTTTCCGTGGTGCCCCCTTTTCCGAGTCCCATTTTCCGCATCGCCTCCAGTTCCCAGGTGAAGCCGATGGTCCGGGCCGATCCGATTTCCTTTTCGTAAGATGCAGGATCGATGGTCACATCCAGCATCTGCGTTCCCAGAAGGGGATGGGGATTGATGGAAGTGAAGGTAATGCGAAGGCCTTCATAAGGAAGGGCGGCGATGAATTTTTCTCCTTCATACGCGGCGAAGCTGTGGGGCAGGGTGAGCACATGGGCTTCCGCGTCCTGCCCGGTGATGCCCGCCTCGCGGATGAGGCCGATGAATGTTTTTGCGCTGCCGTCGCCGACAGGCGGCTCAGGGCTGTTCATCTCGATGAGGCAGTTGTCAATGTGCATGCCGTACAGGGCAGAGAGCACATGCTCCACAGTGAATACTTTGGCAGCTCCCTTCTGGAGGGTGGTAGCCCGGTGGGTATCGGTAATGAAAGCAGGATCGGCAGGCACTTCCGGAGCGCCCGGCAGGTCAGTCCGGCGGAAAATGATGCCGCTGTCTGCCGCGGCAGGGCAGAGGGTCATTTTTACAGGAAGACCAGAATGAAGGCCCACACCTTCAAACGTGACAGCGCGGGCGATAGTCTGTTGTTTTCTATTCAAGATGAGGCTCCTTTCAGAGCAAAATAGCATATCTACGATATTGTACATTCTTTTCCAGCCTTGTGCAAATAAAATGTGCCGCTTCCTTGTAAGAAAGGCCTGCCGGAAGGGATATAACAGTTTTCTATGCGCCCTTATAAGAGCGTCAATGGAAGGGTATTCATGATATAATGTATATAGTGAAAGATCCTATAATAATAAAGCATAATAACAGATGGGAGGATGAACATGGAAGAGATCATGAAACGGGGCAATACCCGTCGGTTCAAGGATGAGCCGGTCAGTGAGGAAGCGGTGCAGCAAATTTTGAAGGCGGCCATGCAGGCAAGGACTGCCGGCGGCCAGACCCCCTGGCATTTTATGGTGGTCCGGAATCAGGCGCTCATCAAAGCGCTGGCCCACAACAGCATGACCGCCGGCCCGATCCGCAACGCGCCGGTGGTGCTGCTCCTCCTTGGGGATGAGCGGGGCCTTACGTTCCCCGACTACTGGACCATGGATCTGGCATCGGCCGCGGAGAATATTCTCATTGAAGCGGAGCACCTGGGGCTCGGCACGCAGTGGATCAATGTATATCCCTATCCGGACCGGCTCCGCCAGATCCGGCAGCTCTTTGAGCTTCCTGTGGAAGTGACGCCGTTCTGCCTCATCCCCATCGGATATCCTGCGGCCAGGCCGATCCGGATTGATCATTTCGACGCGTCCCGCATTCATTATGATACGTTTTAATAACTAACGGCTCTGGAGAGGCGCAGCCATCCGGCCGACGCGGAAGGGCTTGTACAGCGGTACAGGCCCTTTTTCTCTGAGAAATTCAGATCTTTATACTATCTTTATACAAGGGCTCCCATATTAAGAGACATTTTAGAGAAAATAGGAAATAATATAAATAATATCATAGAGAGAGGACGGCTCCGGCGGGAGAGGGGGCCGCGTTTCCGCGGAAGGGGAGGTATGACATGGACGGATTCCGGAGGGATCCTGAAGAGATCCTGCGGGAAATTGAAAAAGAAGACGCGAAGAAGAAGCGGGGACAGCTGAAAATTTTCTTCGGCTACGCAGCCGGCGTAGGCAAGACCTATGCCATGCTGGAAGCGGCCCATGAAATTTATGAAAAGGGCGTTGATGTGGTCATCGGCTATATCGAACCCCATGCCCGTCCGGAAACGACCGCCCTTATAGAAGGCCTGCCGGAGATTCCCGTCAAGAAGGTGCCCTACAAGGACATTGTCCTCCGGGAGCTTGATATTGACGCGGTCATTGCCCGCCATCCCCAGGTGGTGCTCGTCGATGAGCTGGCCCATACGAACGCTCCCGGTTCCCGCCATAACAAGCGGTACCAGGACGTAGAGGAAATTCTTGCCGCCGGCATTGATGTGTATACTACAGTCAATGTGCAGCATATTGAAAGTCTCAATGACATGGTTTCCTCCATTACAGGGATCATTGTGCGGGAACGTATTCCTGACCATGTCTTTGATGAGGCGGACCAGGTCGAACTGGTGGATATTGAGCCCAATGACCTGCTGGAACGGCTCCGGAGCGGGAAAATTTACGGCAAAGATGCGGCCCGGCAGGCGCTGCGCCGGTTCTTTACTGTAGAAAATCTGACAGCGCTCCGGGAAATCGCGCTCCGCCGCTGTGCGGACCGGGTGAACCGCCGCACAGAAGAAGCGAGAATCCGCCGCGGCGGGGATTACCATACCGATGAGCATATTCTGGTGGGGCTCTCCTCGTCGCCGTCGAACCCGAAAATTATCCGTACCGCTGCCCGCATGGCCCAGGCTTTTCACGGCGCTTTTACCGCTCTTTTCGTAGAGACGCCTCAGCTCCAGCAGATGAGCGAGGAAGATAAGAAGCGCCTCGAATCGAGCCGGCGCCTCGCTGTCGAGCTGGGCGCGCGGTGCGAGATCGTGTACGGCTCCAACATTCCTCTCCAGATCGCTGAATTTGCCCGGCTGTCGGGGGTGTCCAAAATTGTAGTCGGCCGGAGCGCCGCCCGCCAGACCTTCTTCGGCAAGCCGCCCCTCACAGAGCAGCTCATCGAATACGCGCCGAACTTGGATATTTACATCATTCCGGACCAGCTCCGTCCCGGTCATTACCAGAAGAAGCACCGCCGCATTTTCGGCGGCTTCGGTACGGCAGCGGATTATGGGAAGAGCCTGGCACTCCTGGCCGCGGCCACCGCGGCGGGATTTGGTTTCGAGTCTCTCGGACTGACAGATACCAATGTGGTGACCGTTTATATTTTCAGTGTGCTCCTCATTTCCGTCATTACCGCCAGCCAGTTCTGCAGTTTTATTTTCTCTATTCTGAGCGTTCTTGTTTTCAATTTCTTCTTCACCGAACCGAAGTACACCCTCATGGCCATCGGGCCGGGCGATCCGGTGGTGACCTTCCTGGTGATGTTCCTCTCCGCCTTTGTGAGCGGCTCGCTTGCTTCCCGCCTCCGGGCCCACGCAGGCCAGTCCGCCCAGACAGCGTATCGTACGCGGCTTCTCTTTGATACGGACCAGATGCTCCTCAAAGCGAAAGGGCGGGATGAAATTCTCTCTATCGCCGCGGCGCAGCTGATGAAACTGCTCCACAAGGACATCATTACCATCGTTCCCCAGGAAAAAGGAGAGCTGGAACCGCAGGTGCTCCTCCAGGATCCGGCAGGAGACGCCCGGATCTACACCTCGGAGCATGAAAAATCGGTGGCTTCCTGGGTGATGAAGAATAACCAGCCCGCCGGGGTGACCACCAATACGCTGGTCAGCGCGAAATGCCTTTACCTTCCGGTGTATATCAATGAACAGGTTTACGCCGTAGTCGGCATCGGGGGGCTTGCGAAATCCCTTGATATCTTTGATTCCGGCATTGTCCAGTCCATCATCGGCGAGTGCGCTCTCGCTCTTGAAAATGATAAGAACATCCGCGAAAAGGAGGCGGCAGCGGTGCTTGCGAAAAACGAAAAACTCCGGGCGAACCTGCTCCGGTCCATTTCCCACGATCTCCGTACGCCGCTCACGTCCATTTCCGGGAACGCCAGCAGCCTTCTCTCCAACGCGGCTCATTTCGATGAAGAAACGAAGCGGCGCATGTACAATGACATTTACGAAGATTCCATGTGGCTCATCAATCTGGTGGAAAACCTGCTTTCTGCCACCCGCATTGAAGAGGGGCGGATGAAAATCAACAAATCGTCCCAGCTCATGGATGAAGTGCTGGAAGAGGCGCTGAAGCATGTAGACCGGAAACGGTCGGAACACCACATCACCACCCATGTAGGGGACCTGCTCCTAGCCAAGATCGATCCACGCCTCATCGTGCAGGTGTTCATCAATATCATCGGCAACGCTGTGAAGTACACGCCGAAAGGATCCCATATTGACATTACCATGAAAAAAGAAGGGAAATGGATCGTCTGTACCGTCGCTGATGACGGGCCGGGCATTCCCGATTCTTTCAAAGCCCATGCGTTTGAAATGTTTGCCACCGGCACGAATCGCGTCGACGACAGCCGGAGAAGCCTGGGCCTGGGCCTGGCGCTGTGCCAGTCCATTATCAATGCCCATGGCGGGACCATAAAAATTACGGACAATATACCGCACGGCGCGGTTTTCACTTTTACTCTGCCGGCGGAGGAGGTACATATTCATGAATAAAATCACCATTCTCGTCGTGGAAGACGACGCGCCCATACGAAATCTCATTACCACCACACTGAAAGCGCATGGCTACCATTTTCTGACTGCTGACAATGGGGCGTCAGCGATTCTCCAGGCGTCCTCCCACAATCCGGACATGCTCCTTCTTGATCTGGGGCTGCCCGATCTGGACGGCGTGGACATCATCAAAAAGATCCGCACCTGGTCGAATCTTCCCATTATCGTGATCAGCGCCCGCAGCGAGGACAGCGACAAAATCCAGGCCCTCGATGCGGGAGCCGATGATTATCTGACCAAGCCCTTCTCTGTGGAAGAACTGCTGGCGCGGATCCGCGTCACCCAGCGGCGGCTCCTCTTCATGCAGAGCCAGGTGCCGCAGGACGCGGTCTTCGTCAATGGACCCCTCCGCATCGACTATGCCGCAGGGTGCGCCTACATGGCAGGAAAGGAGCTGCACCTGACGCCGATTGAGTACAAACTGCTCTGCGTGCTTGCGAGAAATGAAGGAAAGGTGCTCACTCATACCTATCTCACCCAGAAAATCTGGGGCAGCAGCTGGGACAATGACATTGCCTCCCTCCGGGTCTTTATGGCTACGCTCCGGAAAAAACTGGAAGCGGACCGGATGAATGAAGTTCCTTTCATCCAGACCCATATCGGCGTAGGGTACCGCATGATCAAAGTAGAACCATAAGAAACGGCGGTTTCTGTAAAAATAAGGCCAGATCCTTTCAAGGGACCTGGCCTTATTTTTTGCGTGGCGCCTCTCTTGCGCGCCGCCGCTTTGCGCCGTATAATACTCCATATTGCAGAGTAAGTGACTGCGCGTGAAGTGCCGGGCGAACGGGGAGTTGACGCCGGGACGAAAAGGAATTTCCTTGCGGTACGGTCACTGCATCCCGCTGCCGCATGCGGCATCTCCGAATGCGAGAGCGAGTTTTGTTCTTG
>CAUBUJ010000102.1 GCA_958439155.1 uncultured Veillonellaceae bacterium | reverse complement strand
AATACGGCATTCTATGGCCTAAAACGAATTTACACACAAATATGGACTTGACTGTCATCTCGACCGGGCGTACGCGGCGGAGTGGTGAGGTTAGAACCAAAAAGTACGGGAAAGAGTGGAGAGATCTTACGTATCCTGATGTCAATGATGCACGATCCTTCTGTGGCCCTGAGAATTTCGCCCAGTTCTAATGGCGGGGAGATGAATGGGATTTTGATGTTTGAAGCAGGTGCGAGGGTTCGGGTGCGCAGGGTGCCAAGTGCAGAGGGACAGATGCTCGCTGCGCGGGCATAGGAAAGTTGGATCGGTTACACTAAGTTGGACAAAAAACATGAGGGCATGTGACAATAAGATTAGAAAGGAGAGGTCATCATGTCCAAACGTCCACGTACCCGCAGAGTCTATACAGACGCCTTTAAATCCCAGATGATCGAGCTCTATAAAGCCGGCAAGAGCAGAGCGGATATTGTGAAAGAATATGAGCTTACCGCTTCTGCCTTGGATCGCTGGATTGCCAAAGCGAATCTTTCCCAGCCATCCGGTTCTGGTCAAAGTAAGGCCTCTATAGAAGCCGAGCTGACCCGCCTTCGGAAAGAGGTTAAACGGCTTCAACTGGAGGTTGATATTTTAAAACATGCTGCGCTGATATTGGGCCGAAAAGACGGCTGGAAGTAGCCAGATATATGCATAAAGAATTTCAGTGTCCAGTGTCAGCGCTGTCCCAAACCTTATCTATCCCCCGGTCCACTCTGTACTACCAGGCAAAAGCAGAGGCTGCCAAGCAAGAAAAATTCGTTGACGCGGAGAAAGCTCTTGTCGATGATATTACAGATATCTTTGATGCCAGCGATGGGGCTTATGGAAGCCGTAAAATCAAAGCAGAACTGGCGAAAAACAACCAGACTGTTTCTCGGAGAAGAATCAGCAGGATCATGAAGGAAAAGGGCCTGGAATCCCGCTATACGAAAGCCAAGTACAAGGTTCATCACAAGGAGGTCAACCAGGAACCTGTCCCAAATGAAGTGGACCGCCAATTCGATGGAAGAGAGCCTTATGAAGTTCTTGTCAGTGATTTGACCTATATCCAGGTCAAGCAGCAGTGGATGTATCTTTGCATCATCGTGGATTTATTTAATCGAGAAATTGTAGGATACAGTGTAGGAAAGCAGCATGATACGGATTTGGTTGTAACGGCCCTGTACCAGATTCCGAAGAATTTGCGCCATGTAGGAATATTTCATAGTGACAGGGGCGGAGAATTCAAAGGAAAACGGTTGAAAGAGGTGCTGGAGGTGTTCGAGATCAAGCAGTCGCTTAGTAAAAAAGGATGTCCGTACGATAATGCCGTAGCGGAATCATGCTTCAAGACGATAAAAACGGAGTTTTCTCATGGTCGGAGATTTGTAAGCAGGGAAGATTTGGAATACCAGTTTGCAGCTTATGTGAAGTGGTACAACACCGAACGTATCCATGGAAGCCTGGGGTACATGACGCCGCAGGAATACCGTCTTCAACATGAATGAAGAGGCAGACGGATTTGGGATTTACATGGAAGAGGCATGTGATAGCCTGTCAGGCGTATGGGCGACTTTCCGGCCTTTGGTCATACAGAATCACATGCCTCAAGGTTCCATGTCAATGCCAAATCTGGATGCCCCAATATTAGAAAACGATAGATCGTTACCCCTCTCGTTTTCTGTCCAAAAAGCTGTTGCCATTCCAAGTTTAGAGTTATGAGTTTAGAGGGGCGGTGCCGCCTGAGGCGGACTTTTTGTCGTTCTCAAGTGCCGAACGGGCTGGGTGTGCATCATAGCGGAGGTTTAGGAAAGAACGTTATAGGAGTGGGGCGCAGAGTTGAGAGAGGCCAGTTGAGGGAGGTGGTGCCGCCTTCTGCGGAATTTTGATAGTTCTCAGGCGCTGAATGGGCCGCAGGGAAACATTTGTCAGATAAGGTGACTTGTGATATAATTCCCTACATACATAAAAAATGCGGATGTAGTTCATCGGTAGAATTTGCTTCCATAGGTGAATGTAATTCGTGAGTTGTGAACAAAACAGTTTTTTAGAAAACAGAAGAAAAATCAATACATGCGGATGTAGTTCATCGGTAGAACGTCAGCTTCCCAAGCTGAATGTAGAGGGTTCGATTCCCTTCATCCGCTCCACAAAAAATGACGTCCCGTGCGGGGCGTTTTTTATTTTATTGGTGTATTTCTTTTCTTTGCACGGCCTTATGATAGAATCAAAGTATGAAAAGGAGAGTATGGATGAATATGGTCTGTGAGGGAAGGGGAAGCTTTGGGGGATTTCTTCTGCCTGCCAGGGAAAGACGGTGATCATGGTGTATCGTGACGTGTATGAGTCGCCTATAGGAAGGCTCTGGATCTCTGCCGAAGGGGAAGGGATTACGGGCATTCATTTTGAAAGGCCCGGGATAGAGGCGCGCCGGGAGGCGGATGGTGCTGGCGTGGAGGCAGTCTGCGCGGCCCGGCGGTGGCTGGATCTGTATTTTGCGGGACATGTGCCGGATTTCCTGCCGCCTCTTCACTTAGTCGGATCGGATTTTCAGCAGGCGGTGTGGCAGCGGCTGCTCCGGATTCCTTACGGCACGGTCTGTACTTATGGAGAGATCGCCCGGGAGCTTTCCCGCAGGCGGGGCGAGCCTATGGCGGCGCAGGCGGTGGGCGGCGCCGTAGGGCGGAACCCTATCGCTATCATCGTGCCGTGCCACCGCGTGGTGGGAGCGCATGGAAATTTGACGGGGTACGCAGCGGGTCTTGCGAAGAAAAAGGCGCTTCTTGCGCTGGAGGGGCTCGATATGAGCCGTTTCCGGGATCCGCGAAGGGAGGGTCTATGAATAAGCTGGTCTATCTTTTCAGTGTGGGCCATTTCACCATTGACTGGAGCCAGGGAGCGATCCCGGCGCTTCTGCCGTACTTTATCGCCCATTACGATCTGTCTTACCAGGCAGCGGCGTCCCTTGTTTTTGCCAATGTGCTGGTGGCGTCGGTGCTGCAGCCGCTCTTCGGCTATTGGTCGGACCGGGTGTCGAAGCCCTGGTTCATTCCTCTTGGGCCGCTCTGCTGCGGGGCGAGTATGCTCTGGATGTGCATGAGCAGTTCTTATGTTTCGCTTTTCGCGGCGGCCATGCTCTGCGGGCTGGGGAGTTCCATTTTCCATCCTGAAGGGGCGCTCATGGTGAACCGTCTCTCCGGCGGGGAGAAAGGGCGGGCTCTGGCGTGCTTTTCCGTAGGGGGCAATGTGGGATTTGCCGCCGGTCCGGCAGCGGCAGGATTTTTCGCGTATGTGCTGGGCCTGGAGTGGATGGCGTGCTTTACGGTGATCAATACGGTGATTGCCGCGGCGATATTCTTGGTGATGCCCCGTGCGATGGCAGCGGCGGCGGATTTCCAGAAGAAGGAGAAACGGGCAGGGCAGGCGCCGAGGAACCGATGGGGCCCTTTCGGGCTTCTCTCTATCGGTATTATGGCCCGGTCCATGGGTTTTACCCTGGCGAATACATTCATCCCCATTTTCTGGATCACCGTGCTCGGCGCCAGTGAAACGGAAGGATCCAACGCGCTGTCCCTGCTGTTTCTCACCGGCGCGTGCTGCACGTATCTCGGCGGGGTGCTGGCAGACCGTTTCCATATGCGTACCATCGTGCGGGCCGCGTTTTTCCTGATGGTGCCGGCGCTCTTTTTCTTGGTGCACAGTCGTGATGTATGGACTGCGACGGTGCTTCTTGTGCCGGCAGCGGTATCGATTTTCCTCGGGTACAGCCCGATGGTGGTGCTCGGCCAGACATACCTTGCGAAGAATGCCGGCTTTGCTTCCGGCGTGACACTCGGGCTTTCTACGACCCTTGGCGGGCTGGTGGCGCCTCTGGTAGGCTGGGCGGCAGACCAGTGGGGCGTGGCAGCGGCGCTCCAGGTGCTGTGGATGGCGGGTCTGGCAGGGCTTATGGCGTCTCTTTTACTTCCAAAAGAGGAATAGAAAGAAATGCCCCATGTCCCGGCCGTTCCTGTATCCCGCAGGGAGGGCTTTCGCGGGCATCGCGCCTTTCCGGAGAATTTCTTTTCTGCCATGGTATAATAAGTGGAAATGACCGGCAGGAAGGAGGTGCGCTGATGAAGGGGATGAATACAGAGGATTTCGTGGATATGCTCATGGATACGGACGGATGTGTCCGGTGGAAGAGCTATGTGTACCATTTCTCCGGGCTCCGGTATCACAAGGGGCGCCATACCTGGCGGATGAGCGTGGAGAAGTACCGTTTCACGAAGGAGCCTTACGAAGAATTTATGGAGCTCACCTACAACTATGAGTCCGATGATGAAGAGGATGTGATGGACCATTTGCTGAAGGATGTGCTTTGGGATGGGAAGTCTTTTTATGAATTGGAAAAAGCCATGACTTACCTGGACTGGTGAGGGGAAGGGAGAGCATTTTTCCGCAATAAAAAACAGTGATCATTGTGAGGGGATCACTGTTTTTTATTGCCTGGAAGGCAGGATAGCCTGTGTCACAGCAGAGTGGTCTGTTCTTCTGCAGGCGCTTCGTCTTCGTCATCATTTTCTTTCGGGGTGATGGCGATGGAGGAGATGCGGTCTCCGTCGGGAAGCTTCATCAGGCGCACGCCCTGGACGGCTTTTGTTTTCTTGAGGGAAATGTTGGATACAGGGACGCGGATGATCTGGCCGCCTTCGGTGATGGCGATGATTTCATCGTCTTCCCGGACGGTGACGAGGCCGACAACGATTTTGTTCTTGCCGAAATTCCGGGTACCCATGCCGCCCCGTTTCTGGAGGGTATAGGCTTCGGCTTTGTTCCGTTTGGCGAAGCCGTCTTCCGATACGGTGAGCACTTCCTGGCCATTGTGGATGACCGTGCCGCCGGCCACTTCGTCGCCGTCCTGCTTCATGCGGATGCCTACGACGCCCTGGGCCTGCCGTCCCTGAGGCCGCACGTCGGCTTCGTCGAAGCGGATCGCCATGCCCAAGCGGGTGGCGATGATGACTTTGTCGTGGTCATTGGTGCGGCGTACCGCGATGAGCTCGTCTCCGTCGCGGAGGCTGATGGCGATGATGCCGCTGGAGCGGATGTTCATGTATTCCGAGAAGGCTGTCTTTTTCACGTAACCTTTGCGGGTGATCATGAAGATGTACTTGGTGGAAGCGGATTTGTCGATGTCAAAGAGTTCCGTCACCTTTTCGCCGGCGCCCAGCTTGGGCAGGAAATTGATGATCGGCGTGCCTTTGGAGGTGCGGGAATTGGAAATCGGGATGTCCGCAGCGGTCAGCAGGAAGACACGGCCTTTGTTGGTGAAGAAGAGGATCCGGTTGTGGGTGGAGGTGGTCAGCACTTTGGCCACATAGTCCCCTTCTTTTGTCTTCATGCCGGCTACGCCAACGCCGCCTTTGCCCTGTTTCCGGTAGGTGTCGGTGGACATGCGCTTCACGTAATTTTCGTTGGTCATGGTGACCACCATCGGTTCATCGGGAATGAGGTCTGCCGCGTTGAAGTCGGTAGCGGCAGCGGTGATTTCTGTGCGGCGCTTGTCGCCGAAGCGGGCCTTTTCGTCCTGCAGTTCTTCTTTCACGACGCCCATGATTTTGTCCCGGCTGGAGAGCAGGTCTTCCAGATAGGCGATCCGTTCCATGGTGTCTTTGTAGTCCGCTTCGATCTTGTCCCGTTCGAGACCGGTGAGGCGGCGCAGACGCATATCGAGGATGGCGATGGACTGCTTCTCAGAGAGACCGAATTTTTTCATGAGGGCGTTTTTCGCGATTTCATCGGTCTCCGACTGGCGGATGGTGGCAATCACTTCGTCGATATGGTCGAGAGCGATAAGGAGGCCTTCCAGAATGTGGGCTTTCGCTTTCGCCTTGTCCAGTTCGAATTTGGTCCGCCGGGTGATCACTTCTTCCTGATGCTTCAGGTAGTAGTAGAGAATCTGCTTCAGGTTCAGGATGCGCGGGTGGCCGTCTACGAGGGCGAGCATGATGGCGCCGAAGGTGATCTGCATCTGGGTATGCTTGAAGAGATTGTTCAGCATGATCTGCGGATTCACGTC
>CAUBUJ010000101.1 GCA_958439155.1 uncultured Veillonellaceae bacterium | reverse complement strand
TTATGATTGTCGTGTATGGCCTGTGTGGCTATTTGATTTTATGCTGAATGCCGCTAAAGAAACTAATGGTGATTTTAATCTGATTCACACTTATACATGGAGGATTTTAGCAAAAAATACGACAGATACTAAACTTGTAATAAGTGTCAAAAACACAACAATATGGAATATTTACGGAATTAAATATTAATTAGGAGGTAAACAATGGCAACAAATATCACAGACGGCACAGCCATTTTTAAAGTAAGAAACAAGCGAGAACAGGCTCTTATCGATTTGATTTATCCAGTTGGCACAATTTACACAACAGAAGACGCAGACTTTAATCCGAACACCGCTTGGGGCGGAACATGGGTCAAGACGGCACAGGGAAGATTGCTTGAAGGCGCAACAACCGGGCATGATGCGGGGGCAACCGTGGATGCAGGATTGCCCAATATTACAGGACATATTGGAACAGGGCATTCTTTAGGATTATTCGATACACGAAAGAATGGAACAGGGGATAATCGAGAAAATGAGCTACCTGAAGGAGCAATAGACTTTTTTGGATTAAAAAGATCTAGTATAGCTGGTGAATCTAACGTTGTCGAATATTCGGCAGGGTTTTCTTTTAATGCGTCTCGTTCCAATCCAATTTATGGCTCTTCTGACACCGTTCAGCCCGCAGCGGAATTTGTAATCTTTTGGAAACGTACAGCGTAAAGGAGGAAACAACGATGAAATACGGAGACATTGTTGCAGACGGCAATGCCAAATTCAGAGTCAAGAAAATTTCGGGGGGGGTACTCGTGGGAGAAGTAACCTATTTCGCAGGAGATACCCCGCCAAAGGGTTGGCTTTTGTATGTGACGGAAGCGCAGTGAGCAGAGAAGAGTACTTCGAACTATTTGGCGTGATCGGCACAAAGTACGGGGCAGGCGATGGAAGCACCACATTCAATCTGCCGAACGAGACGGATGGGAGGTTCAGGGAAGGCGGGTCGGAAGTAGGAACAAAGAAAGAAGCGGGGTTGCCGAATATTACAGGAAAGCAATCTCCAATAGATGATGAGAATTATGAATTTAAAGGAGCTTTTTATTTGATGGAGTCTTCACATGGAAGCGACTTTAATTCAAATAATCAAGCAAGTGCCAGAAATGCGTTAGGGTTTGATGCCTCTCGCTCCAATCCAATCTACGGTAACTCAGATACGGTACAGCCCAAATCCATTACGTACCTGCCCATTATCAGGGCATTCTGAAAATTTGGAAGGTTTTATTTGATGGACATAAGAAAGAAGTGAAATATTGGAAAATCTAATCCTATCTTATGCCGGGCAGGCGCTCTACACAGTAGGCTGCCTTCTCATTGGCTGGCTCTGGCGGAGCCTTCAGACCTCCCGCCGGGATTATGGAGCCATCCGGGAAGGCGTCTGCGCCCTTCTCCGGGACCGGCTCATGCAGCGCATTGAAAAATGCATCCATAACGGCTATTGCTCCAAGGAAATGCGGGAAGAGCTCACGCACATGGGCGGCATCTATGGCGCACTGGGAGGCAATGGCGTAATCCCGCCGCTCATGAAGAAAGTCATGGCGCTCCCTCTGGAACCACCGAAAGGGGGAACCCCATGATCGAGAAAATCAAAAGCGCTATTCAGAATTTCTTGAATAAACTGCCAAAAACAGCACCGGGCGCGGCCATGCGGTATATCCTGTGGTACGCGCTCTTTTTAATGCTCTGTGCCGCGCTCTACGTCGTCATGATTCTGGCGGACTGGTACATCTCCGGGCGGCCAAATCTGGCGGAGATGCGCCAATTCCTCAGCGTCATGCTCTCCGGTGCGGCGGTGGCGGCGATCGGTTTCTGCGGACGGTGGCTCGTGGATCAGGACGGAAATGGAGTGCCGGATGAAGCGGAAAAAGACAACAGGCCCTATTCGCCATATCCGGCCGCTTCAGAGAAAGGAGGTGAAAAGAAATGAAGATCACAAGAGAAGTGGTGTACAAATTCATTGGTTTCTGTGTCGTCGTTGGCGGTATCGCCTTCTGGCTGATTCAAGCTTTTAACTAAGGAGGTCCATCATGAAAGTGAATCTGACCGAACTCCGGAACAGCGCCATGGTAGCCAAGCCTGCTCTATGGGCCGCCGCTGAATCTAAGGGAAGGGATGTAAAGCTCTACTGCCATTGGACAGCGGGGAATTATGAGACGATTTACAAGGATTATCATATCAATATCGGCCAAGATGGAAGCATCGACCTTACTAATCCTCTTTCGCATCTTCTGCCAGCTACCTTCCATCCCAATACGGGAAGCGTCGCTATCGCCATGGACTGCGCTGTAAACGCAGTGGGGCAGTACGACTTGGGTCCGTGTCCGCCGACAGAGGCGCAGATCGAAAGCATGGCACAGGTCATCGCAGTGCTTGCGGACGTGCTCGACCTTACTATTGATCTGCAGAGAGTCATGACGCATGCAGAGGCGGCGGACAACATGGACGGCTGGGAAGCGTGCGAGCCCTATGGCCCCGCACACACTGTCGAACGGTGGGATCTGGCCGTACTCCATCCTGGTGACGATTGGATGAGCGGCGGAGACATCCTCCGCGGAAAAGCGATCTATTACCAAAACCAATGGAGGGCGGATGAGTGAAAACAATCGGAAAACGCTGCTCTATGTGCTGCTTGCTCTTTGCCTTGTCCTTGCCGGCTTATGTATCAGCAGCCGATTACACGATAACAGAGGAGCAGCTGACGAGCCTGGAACAAGTATTCAGCGAGCTCAGGACGGAACCGGAGACGCAGCAGAAGCTCTTGACCGGGCAGAAAGCGCAAATCGAGACGCTCAAGAATCAGCTGAAAACGTCAGACGAGGAAATGAAGAAATCCGCGAAAGCGTTGAAAGAAGCGGAGACGCAATTAGCCGAGGCGAATCAATCCTTAGCGAAATACGCAAGCAGCGCAAAGAGAACTAAACAAAGACTGGAAAGGCAGCGGGACCTCTGGGCCATCCTCGCCGCCATTACCGTGGGCGCGGCCGTCGCCCGGAGGTGATCCATGTGAAAGAGAGGCAGTTGTTCGGAAATTCCGAATAGCTGCCTCTCTTTTTTTATTGGCACAATAGAATGTATGATGATTAATGCCCACAAAGTTTCAATTGATAATAAAAGGGAAAAACGAAGCGAGAAATGGGATTGGGGTAGAAAGTGGGGTAGAAAGAAGAAAAAACAGAACAGCCTTTCGAAAAAATAAACCGCCGGCAAACATCGGGAAAACCCAGTGTTTACCGGCGGTTTGGCGTGGCGGAGACGGTGGGATTCGAACCCACGGTACCGTAAGGTACAACTGATTTCGAGTCAGCCCCGTTATGACCACTTCGATACGTCTCCATGGGATGACTGCCGCTGTGCGTGAAAGAAGGAGAGAACCATTTCTTCACATTCTTTTTTCAAGATGCCTCGGGTTACGGTAAGGCGGTGGTTCATGACGGCTCCTTCACAGATGTGGAAATGAGAGTGGATGCCGCCGGCTCTTTCGTCGGGAGCGCCGTAGACCAGTCTTGTAAGACGGCTGTTCATGATTGCTCCTGCGCACATGGCACATGGCTCTATAGTAACATACAGAACGCATTCCGTCAAACGCCAGTGGCCGAGACGGCGCGCGCCCCGGCGGAGGGCGAGGATTTCCGCGTGGGCTGTAGGGTCGTGGTCGTTTTCCCGGCGGTTGTGCGCGGCGGCGACGACCCGGTCTTTCCAGACTAAAACGGCGCCGATCGGGATTTCTCCTTCTTTGCCGGCGGCTTCCGCTTCTGCCAGGGCGAGTTTCATATATTCTTCATCGGTCATGAGGGCCTCCGGGTCAGGTGATTCTATCTGTATTATACGTAAGATAGGGGGAAGGGGACAAGCCTTCTGCCGGGAAATACCATGTTTTTCTTGCAAATGGGCATAAAAAATCTTCCCTCTTGAGAAGGAAGATCTTTGGTTTAATGAAGCCGGAATGTGACAGGCACTCTGGAATTGACCGTAATGGCTGTGCCGTTCTGGCGGGCCGGAACGAAACGCCAGCTGTATACAGCGCTCACGGCGGCGTCGTCGAGAGCGCCGCTTCCGGAGGAGCCTTCCACCCAGGCGCTGGTGACGCTGCCGTCTTCAGAGATGGTGAGGCCTACCACAGTGGTGCCTTCCACGTTGTTGCGGCGGGCGCTTTCCGGATAGTGCGGTTCCGGCGCGGAGAGAATCTGCGGTCCTGCGGTGATGCCGTCGCCTTCGCCGGAGCCGTCACCCGAGCCGGGGCCCACACCGCTTCCTGTACCGCCGCCGGAGCCTCCTCCGGATCCGCCGCCGGAACCCGGTCCTACGCCGTCGCCGCTGCCGGATCCCGTTCCTCCGCCGGAGCCGCCGCCACCGCCGCCTGCGTCAGAGGGAGCTGCCGCGCTGGATTGCGAGGAAGACGAGGGAGAAGCAGGTTCTGTGGGGCTTGCTATTTCATGCACGTCGTTTTCCGCTTCCGGATCAGGCTCGGCTTCCGGGACGGGAGGAGGCGCAGTGGGGTGTTCCGCTTCAGGAGGGGCGATTTTCGGGCCTTCGTCGGGTCCCTCACTGCCGCCGCCACCGCCGCCTCCGCCCATATTGACCAGGTCTACTTCTACAATGTCTTTGGGCGGGATCACAGGAGGGCCGAAGTGAAAGAAGAGACCCAGCGCGGCGAATACAGCGCAGTGGAGGACAGCGGAAATTCCAAATGAGGCACCCCAGCGGGGTTTAAAATTATCCATAGAGAGCCTCCTTATTTTTCGCCGCTGAGTTTTGATTCTGTAGCGATGCCGATGCGGTTGATGCCGACGGATTTCAGCTGATCCAGGACGAAAACAAACTGGTCATGTTCCGATTTGGCATCGGCCCGGAGGACTACATTGACATCGGGGTTGCGGCTCTTTTCGATTTCCATGCGGCGCTGGAAGTCCGCTTTGGCAATTTTTTCCTTTTCTACATAAATATCGCCGTTGGCAGTGATGCTCACCGGCAGGGTTTCCTGCACGGTCAGCTTGGCTGATGCCGTCTGCGGCAGGTTCAGATTGATCGAGCGCTGCACCACCATGGTGAGCATGCTCATCATAAAGAACACGAGAAGAAAGAAAATAATATCAATCATCGGAATGATCATAATTCTCGGTTCTTTATCATCGCGGAGTGGCCGGAGTTTCATTTTTTACCACCTTCTACGATGGCCAGATAGGTACCGGAAAGCTGCTCCATCTGGGAAACTACATTGTCCAGGCGCTGTGTGAAGTAGGTATGGACGATCATGGCAAGAATGGCCACAAAAAGGCCTGTCGCGGTGCATACGAGTGCTTCCGCCACGCCGCCGGTCACGGCAAAAGGCTGGCCGCTGGATACGGAGAGTACGTTGAAGGAGCCGATCATGCCGATGACGGTGCCGAGAAGACCCATGAGAGGAGACAGGGTAACGATCACAGAGAGGTAATTGAGATAATTCCGGAGTTGGGCCGCTTCATGGGAGGCGGCGCTTTCCACGAGAGCGGTCTGGCTCGCGGTGGTACCGTACTGGCGGGCCGCGTGGAGAATGACCAGGGCGGGAATGCCGCCGTCTTTCTGGAGCTCCGCTTTGAGGCCTTCTATATCATTGCGCTGGAGATATTCCGGGATTTCTTTGTCCAGCTTCTTATAATCGGAAGCGTGGGAGCTGTAGAAGCGGAAACGTTCGATGGCGATGGCGATGACGATGATCGAGCAGAGGACGAGCGGATACATCATCCAGCCGCCGGCAATAAATAAGTGAATCATGTTTTCCATTTTCTTACCATTCCTTTTCTGGCAGACGAAGCCGCGTTCTTTCCCTGGAGAAGCGGCGGAAACAAACGAAAAGAGCCGCTCAGGCATCATTTCCTCAATTAGGCCAGCCTTCAGAGCCGCACTTTTCTTATATTATATTACAAGGATACATGAGATGATGATTAAAGTCAATGTGAAGAATTTTTGACTTCTATGAAATGGAAATGGACGGGTATGAGAAAACTGGCGGCATAGGGGAAGCAGATTTGGCGGCGGCGCCGCTTCTTTCAGGAAAAACAGGAAAGGACCGGCCTTTCTATGGGAAAAGGACATCCTTTTTCCGCCGCTACTGGCAGGGATG
>CAUBUJ010000100.1 GCA_958439155.1 uncultured Veillonellaceae bacterium | reverse complement strand
GGATGCTCGCCGCATAGGCATGAGAAAGCCCCAGAGTTGAGAGCTGCCAGTTGAGAGGGAAGGATGCGCAAGCGCCGCATGGGCTCTTTTTAGTAGTTCTCAGTCGCCGAAGGGGCTTCTGCATCTTTCCTTTTTAGGAATAGGAGTCCATAGTCATTCCGCCCATTTCTTTCTTTTCTGGAAAAGAATACTCGCTAAAACCGTGCAAGTACAGGTGAAAGAAAGCCGCCGCCGATAGACCTGGCCTAACAATGAAGGCTGGTCACTGGCCTTCACGCAGCTCGCTTCGCTCAAACAAGCCGACCGCCGGCGCCAGCCTTTATTTTGCCCTTCGGGAACCGGCCGGTTCCAATGGGCGGCGAAGCTGTATCGTGCAGTAACGTTTATTCCCAGTCACGGGGACACAGGCGCGATGATTGCGTGAATGGCAGGCGCTGCGGATGCGGGCGCGTTTTCTTCGCAATGTTCGTCATCCCGACCGGATTGGTGAAAGATATGTGAATCAAACGGAAAAAGAAAGCACGGGAAAGAGTAGAGGGATCTTTTGTCAAAATCGAATGTCCACATTATCGGTGCCTGGGCAAGATCTATCCTGAAGGAAACGCAAGATCTCCCGACTCTGTGCTTCAGAAGACAGAGTGACGTTTGATGCCGGCCATCCCATGTACGTCCGCTCGAGATGACGCACCACCGTTCCATTTCAGGACAAATTCTATTTCCCTACAGGAGGTATATGATGAAAAAAGGATTTTTAGGACTATTTGCTTTTGGCATGATGATGATTTTTGCCGGATGCGGCGGGGGTGGTGCTGCGGGGAGCGCGGCGCCGCAGGCAGCTTCCGGCGGCGCGGTTTCCGCGGGAGAGCACAAAGCGCTGGTGGCGTATTTCTCCCACAGCGGACATACGAGGGCCCTCGCCGGGGTGATCCAGAAGGACACAGGGGCGGACATTTTCGAGATCCGCCCGGCAGAGCCCTATCCGGCGGATTATAATGGGACGGTCGCCCGTTTCCAGCGGGAAAGAGCGGGGAATATCCGCCCGGCCCTCGCAGAGGAGGGGCCCGATCTGTCCGGGTATGATGTCGTTTTTATAGGGTATCCCAACTGGGGGAGCGATATGCCGCCGGTGGTGAAGACCTATTTGTCCAGTCATGATTTCTCCGGTAAGACGGTCGTTCCTTTCTGCACCAACGGAGGCGGCGGCTGGGGACGGAGCGTAGAGTCTCTGAAAGAGCTGGCACCTTCTGCAAGCGTGCTCCAAGGGTATGAAATGCAGGGAGGTCAGGTGGATGAAGGGCGTGTTGCGGACTGGCTCCGCGGCATCAGCTTGTAAGCGGCAATCAAAAAGTACCGCCCCAGTGAAGGGAGCGGTACTTTTTATTTTCTGTCATGCAGGTCGTCCAGGATGACTTGCCGTTTCTGATAGACCAGGCAGGAAGCGGCGAAGAAACACACCGCGGTAGACCAGAAGACCATGGCGTAGCCGAAGTGCATGGCGATCCATCCTGATGCGATGGGGCCGAATACATTGCCCAGGAGGGCGAAGCTGGTGGTGAATCCCATGAGGATGGTCCGTTCTTCCGGCGCCACCGCCGAGGCGAGGACCGTATTGGATGTGGGCAGGATGAGTCCGAGAGAGAGGCCAGCCAGAGCCCGCATGATGCCGAGGGTGGTGACGGTGGGCATCATGTACTGGAGGATGAAATTCACCGCTGTCACCGCGCAGGCGCCGATGAGGATGCGCGGTATGGGGAAGCGGGAGGTGAACCGCGACACTGAGAGGGATGCGCAGCAGCTCACGCCGCCGGCGGCGAAAATGATGATGCCTACGATGGTGGCCACCGCTTCGGCGCCGGAGCCCATCATTTCTTTAATATAGAGGGGAAGAATGGGACCGATGCCGGTCATGCCGGCATTGCAGAGGAACTGGAGGAGGATCATGAGGACGATCACTGGATTTCCCATGAAGCGCCGGGCGCGGCTGGTGAAGGATTCCTGCCGGCCCTGTCTCTGGGGCCCTACCCGGCGGGGAATGAGGAGGAGTGTCCCTATGAGGCAGAGCGCGGTGAGGGCCGCGAAGAGGACGAAAGGCATGCGGTACCCGAGATGATCCGCCGCCAGGCCCCCGAGGAGCGGGCCGAACATGACGCCTGACACGAAGGATGCCTGGAAGAGACCGAGCGCCCATGGGAGGTGTTCCCGGGGAGTGGCATTCATGATGAGCGTCATGGCGATGGCCACAAATCCGCCGGAAAGGCCCTGGAGGATGCGGTAGAAGAGCACTTCCAACGGGGACTGGGCGAATGCGTTGGCGAAGGTGGCGATCATGAGAATGGCGAGAAGCACCGCGAGAATCCGCTTCTGCCCCCATTTGTCTGCCTGGAGGGACCAGAAGGGCGCCACGAGGGCCACGAAGAGCGGGGTCGCGCCAGAAATGAGGCCTGCCCAGAATGCAGCGTCTCCCTGGTCGGTCACGCCCAGTTCAGATGTGAGGAAGAGAGGAATAAAAGAGACGACCCCGATGATGGTGATCCCTGTCCCCACCTGGATGGCCGCCATGGTATAGACGATGCGTTTCCACGAATTCATAGATAATCCTTTCCAAAGAAAGAGCAATTGATACCGGCGCAGGGCGCCGCTGGAAATTTCCTTATTATTATAAACGCTGCTATTATTATAACATAAAGAAATGGGCGCAAGGAAAATCTTTCCTATAGCGGGGGACGCAGGTCTCCGGAGGGCTTGTGTTATAATATAACAAATGCGGAAAGGTCATGGTTCCTGATAGGGCCGTGGCGTGATATTTCTTTCCCCAGTCCGATTGGCGCTCCGGCGCCGTGATTTCCATGAAAGGCTTTGGTCCAATGAAAGATTCTGATATACACCGCAGTCTCCGCGGGCAGCGAAAGAAGAAGGCCTCTCCTTTGAAGAAGATTTTCCTTTTCCTCTGCGTGATTTTCGTCATCATCGGCGGCGGCGCGGCAGCGGGCTTTGCTGTGGCAGTCTGGGGCGGTCTCCCCGATGTGAGCCAGACCATGACGCCGGATACATCGTCCCAGATTTTTGACAGGAAAGGCCGGCTCATTACGACGGTCCACGCTGAGCAGAACCGGCTCCCGGTGCCGATTTCAGAGGTGCCGAAGAATCTGCAGAACGCCTTCATTGCCGCGGAAGATGTGCGGTTCTATGAACACCACGGCATCGATCCCCGGGGTATTCTCCGGGCGCTCTACAATAATATTCTTTCCCGGGACGCTACCGGTCAGGGGGGCTCTACCATTACCCAGCAGCTGGCGCGGAATGCGTTCCTCACCCAGGAGCAGACCATCAAGAGAAAGCTTCTGGAAGCGGTGCTGGCTCTGGAAATTGAGCGGAAGTACACGAAGGATGAGATTCTCCAGATGTACATGAACCAGATTTATTTCGGCCAGGGCGCCTACGGCATCCAGACCGCGTCTCATGTGTACTTCGGCAAGGACGTGAAGGATCTCGATCTGGCCCAGTGCGCGCTCATCGCGGGCCTGCCGAACAGCCCGAATTACTATTCTCCTTTCCGGAGCGTGGAAGCGGCGAAATCCCGCCAGGCAGTGGTCCTTGACCAGATGGCCAAGTACGGCTACATCACCGCGGCGGAAGCGGCAGCGGCGAAGACTGCCGATCTCCACCTGGCCAAGCCGGACAAGGGATCGTCCGGTTCGGTGGCGTCGTACTTTATTTCCTATGTGGTGCAGACCCTCTCCGACAAGTATGATTCCGACGCGATTTATAAGGAAGGTCTGAAGGTGTACACCACCCTCGACCTGGATATGCAGAAAGAAGCGGAAGCGGCAGTGAAACGCCAGCTCCCGGCAGGCACGAAGGACAAGAACGGCCTCACCCAGCCCCAGGGGGCGCTTCTGGCCATCGAGGCGAAGACCGGCTATGTGCGGGCCATGGTGGGCGGCCGCGGGGAAGATCATTTCAACCGGGCCGTGCAGATGATCCGCCAGCCTGGGTCGTCGTTCAAGCCGTTCACCTATGTGACCGCTCTTGAACAGGGCATGGGCATGGGGACGCCTCTCAAAAATGACAAGGTTACCTTCGCCGGAGGATGGACGCCGCGGAACTATGACCGCACTTACAGCGGCCCGGTGTCCATGCATGACGCGCTGGTGGATTCCCTCAATGTACCGACCATCAATCTGGCCAATGAAGTGGGCATGAGCAAGATCCTCGCCACCGCCAAGTCCATGGGCATTACGACGCTGGTGGAAAGCGGCCAGTACAGCGACAACAACCTGGCAGCGTCCATCGGCGGCCTCACCAAGGGGGTTACCCTCTGGGATATGGCCAAGGCGTACAGCGTCTTTGCCAATGACGGCAAGCTCATCGAGCCGACCACCATCATCAAAGTGCTCGACCGGAACGGCAATGTTCTCGAAGATCATGAAGGCACGCCCGCAGCCAAACAGGTGCTGAAAGAAGACGCTGTCCATGAATTGAACAGCATTCTCCAGGACGCGGTCCTCCACGGCACCGGCGGCGGCGCCTACATCGGCCGGCCTATGGCAGGCAAAACAGGCACCACCGACGACGAGCACGACGCGTGGTTCATCGGCTACACCCCGGATATGGTAGCGGCCGTATGGATCGGCGACGATACATCGAGCAACGCAGGCTTCACCGGCGGCACCATTCCTGCTTTGATCTGGAAAGATTTCATGAGCCAGGCTACGGCTGGCACGAGATCCAGCCAGTTCGCCATGTCCGCCGCGGCGCAGCAGCGCATCGCCGAAGCGCAGGCAGCGGAAGCGAAACGCCAGGAAAATGAGAAGAAGGCGGAAGAAGACAAGAAAAAGAAAGAAGACGCCGCCAAGAACCCTGCGAGCAAGGTGAAAGACGCTGCCCGCCAGGCAGGAAGCAAGCTTCTCGACAAAATCTCCGGCAAAGTGAAAGGGGAAGAATAAAAGCGAAAAATGGGACTCTCTTCAAGGGGAGTCTCATTTTTTATTGGGCCCGCCGATAGCGCCATTGCTTTTTTATAAGAAGGCATATTTCTTTTCGTAGAGACTGCGCAGGGGAAGATGGGGTATAATCAAGAGAATGATTCTTTGCGGGCCGGCGGGGCCTGTCATAGAGGGAGGACAATTATGAAAACATTTACATTCGGATTTGACCGGGGCACGCAGACGCTGGCGCTGCCGGAGGAACATATTTCATCTGTCATCGAAGGGCCGGGCGCGCCGGCGGTGGACGTAAAAGGAGCGGTCCTCGCGGCGATGCGCTCCCCGATCGGCACAAAGCCCCTCCGGGAAATCGTTTCCAAAGGGGACAAAGTGTGCATCATCTGCGCCGACGTGACCAGAAACTGGAACCATTCGGAGCAGTTCGTCATCCATATCGTGAATGAACTGAACCTGGCCGGCGTGCCGGACGAAGATATTTCTATCCTCTTCGCCCAGGGGACCCACCGCGCCCAGACCCATGAAGAAGATGTGCGCGTCGTCGGGGAAGAAGTAGCGCGGCGGATCAAGCTCTACCAGCATGACAGCCGGGACAAGAAAAATCTCGTCCACGTAGGGGATACTTCCCGGGGGACACCGGTGTGGCTGAACCGGCGCGCTGTGGACGCGGACAAGGTCATCCTTGTAGACGGCATCACCATCCATCTCTTCGCCGGCTACGGCGGCGGGCGGAAACTGGTCCTTCCCGGCGTGGCCGGCTGGGACTCGATCCAGCGGAATCACTGCCACGCGTTGGCGGACCATTTCGGCGACGGCATCAATCCAGCCACCCGGTCAGGGAAGCTCACAGATAATCCTGTGTCGGACGATATGCTCGAAGCGATGCGCATGCTGAAGCCCTGTTTCCTGGTACACTCCATGGCCAACGGGGAAGGAGAAATCTGCGGCATCGTCGGCGGCGACCCTTATGAAGCGTGGAAAAAAGGAACGGAAATGGTCTACGCCGCGCAGCGGGCGCCGTTCAAGGAAAAAGCGGACGTATCCATCACCTGCGCCGGAGGCTATCCGAAAGACGTCTCCCTCTACCAGGGCACGAAGTGCTTTGATCCCGCCATGGTCACCACCAAGCCCGGCGGCATCGTCATCGGCATGATCGCCGCGGAAGATATCAAAGAACCGCCGGAATATCTCGGAAGCTTCC
>CAUBUJ010000099.1 GCA_958439155.1 uncultured Veillonellaceae bacterium | reverse complement strand
GCTCCATTGACGGGCCGGACGCGCAGATTCTGGCGGAAGCGGACATGTTAGTGAATCAGTACGAAGACGGGGCAGGGCGGAAGCAGAATGAAGCGCTCTACCACCGGCTTTACAAGACGGAAACAGGAAAGAAACTTTTCGAAACGCTGTATTTTGAAGAATACCATCCGGAGCCGCGCCGGTCATGAGAGATACATCCCTGGTGTTTCCCATCCGCTCTGATGGAGCCATCCTCCTCGGGCGGAAGCGCCGCGGCATGGGATACGGGAAATGGAATGGCTTCGGCGGAAAAATCGAGGCGGGGGAAACCATGCGGGAATGTGCCGTGCGGGAGCTCTATGAAGAGTGCGGACTCCTGGCGGCGCCGCAGTCGCTTGTGCTGACAGGGGATCTCTATTTCCACCAGCCTTCCGACCCGTCCTGGTCCCATGGAGGGGCGGTGTACTTTCTCCGGACTTGGGAGGGAACGCCCCGCCGGTCTGATGAGATGGATCCCCGGTGGTTTCCCGCCGGCGCCCTTCCTTATGGGGATATGTGGGAAGCGGATCGGATCTGGCTCCCTATGATGCTGTCAGGGAAAAAGCTCCGCGGCGTCATTTATTTCGGCGATGACAGCAGTCATGTGATCCGCACGGAATTTGAGGAGGTGCCCCTTGCGTCCAAGCCTTGACTGGCCGTCCATGCTTCTCGCTTGGTTTGACGCCAACCGCCGGGACCTGCCCTGGCGGGAAGCGAAGCCGAGAAATCCCTACCATGTGTGGATTTCAGAAATCATGCTCCAGCAGACCCGGACGGAAGCGGTAAAGCCCTATTTCGACGCATGGATGGAACGGTTCCCGTACATCGCTGACGTGGCAGAGGCCCCGGAAGAAACTGTGCTCCATGCCTGGCAGGGGCTGGGCTACTACAGCCGGGCGCGAAATATCCGGAAAGCCGCCCAGGAAATCGCCGCATCTTACGGCGGCCGGATGCCGGAGGACCTGGCGGAGATCCGGGCCCTCCCGGGGATCGGCGACTATACCGCAGGGGCGGTGGCGTCCATCGCCTACGGAAAGGCAGTGCCTGCAGTAGACGGCAATGTGCTCCGTGTCTTCGCCAGGCTCTACGCAGTGAGAGAGGATATCTTGAAGAGCAAAGGGCGGAAAGAAATCACTGCCCTTGCCGCTGCGGTCATTCCTCAGGACAGGCCTGGCGACTTCAATGAAGCTCTTATGGATCTGGGGGCAGAAGTATGTATTCCGAAACACCCCCGGTGCGGCGCGTGTCCTCTATCGGCAGAATGCAAAGCCCTCGCGGAGGGGATCGCGGAAGAACTGCCCATCCGGTCGAAGAAAAAGCCCCAGATCGTGCAGTACGCAGCATGCGCCCTCTTCTGCCGGGACGGGCGGTACCTCATGCACAAGAGGCCGCCGAAAGGAATGCTCGCCAATATGTGGGAATTCCCCATGGTTCTTTCCAGCAGCGAAGAAGAAAGCAGAAAAGGACTGGAAGAGCTCCTCGCCGGAAAAACAGGAAATAAACGGTGGGAGCTGACCCACGTCTTCACCCACCGCATCTGGCATATGCGGGCCTATGAGATGGAAGAAGGTACCGCGCCGGACGGGGAGGATTACCACTGGTTTACGCCGGCAGAGATGCGCCATATCCCCCTCGCCGGTCCCCACGCGAGGCTGGCAGGGAGCTTGTAGGCAGGGGGAGCGGGTGGAGGATAGTGCGTCATTGGAGCGGAGTCTGAAGACAGGAGTCTGGAGTCTGAAGAGGAAAGCGGAAGGAATTTTATTAAAATTCTGCCTCCCATTGACCTAAGGCGGCATACCTCTGCTCTGCGCTCTGTACTTTGCGCTCTGCGCTTTCTTAGGGCACCGGTCAACTCTAAATGGGCGGGGAGCTGAATAGGATTTTAGTGTCTGCATGCATGATGCTTAATCCCAGGTGCGACGGCTATCTACATCGGCAAATGTGCGGCTTTGATACTGCATGTTTCGAAATGGGCGTCATTTCGACCGGAGATATGGGGGGGGGAGATGGAACAGCAGGTATATGGTGACTATGATGCAATGAGTGGAGAAATCCCGGGTGCGTAAGGAATATGTCTTGAGAAGGCAGAACTGTGTACCTGAGATCCCCCCTAAAGGGGACCCGCAAGGGGTCTCCACTCCTCAGATCATTGTCTGCATGACATTATCCGCATAGAGCAGGTTAATGATCGGTCGGGATGACGCCCGCTTCGCCTTGTTCCTTGAAAATGTATGCTAAAGAGTTCTCCTCTTTCCGCTGAAGGCTGAAGGCTGAGAGCTGATAGCTTTTAGGCGGCGAAGCCGCATATAAAAAGGACCTTCCTATTTCCTCTTCAGACTTCTGACTCCCGTCTTCAGACTCTGCGCCAATGATACACTGACCGGCCTCCGGCCTTAGACCTGCGACCCCAGACCCCGTTCTCATGACGCACGGAATTTTTTTCAATCCTTCTATTCTTTTTATTTTTCCCAGGGAGGTGATTCCATTGGGCGCAGCTCCTTCTTTTTCTTTTTACTACCTGATTCTCGCCATCTCTCTCTTCGGGCTGGTCAATGGAAGCGCTCTTGGGCTTCTGTTTCACCGGCGCCGCTGGTATTGGTACGGCGCGGCAGGAGCAGTTCTCGCTTTTCTCAGCGAAGAAGTCTATTCCTGGTATCGCCTGGGGTATGCTGATGCAGGCGCGCTGGGACATGCTGCCGGGTATGGCGCCTGTATCTGGATCGTCGCCAATATAGTGATGGTGCTGCCCCTTTTTCTAAGCGGGCTTCTTGGTTTGATTCCAAAGCTTCGCCGGACTTTTTCACTCTTTGCCGCAGCTGCGGCGATCGGCGCCGTGTCCTTTGCCGCATATGGCGCTCTCATTGGCGGAGCGAAGGAAGAAATCCATGTGCTTTCTGTACCGGTTGCGGGGCTGCCTGCTTCCTTTGAAGGGTACCGCATTGCCCAGATCACCGATACCCATATCGGGCCATACTACCGCTATGAAGATCTGGACTCGGATCTTGCCGCGGCGATCAGCCAGAATGTGAGCCTTGTCGCTATCACAGGCGATCTCATCGACGACAATCGGTTCATGCCGGACGTGACGCGGGTGCTCCGCGCCCGGGGACGGTCTTTCCCAGACGGCATGGTCTATGTATGGGGCAATCATGAATATTTCCATGACAGAAGCGAGGTACGGGAAGGGCTCTGGGTGGCAGGCGTCCCTATCCTGGAAAACAGCAGCCGCTACGTCAATCATGGCGGGGAAAGCCTGTACCTGGCAGGGGTGGATTATCCCTGGAGCCGGGGCGAGGAAAAACCGGCAGAAGAAGCGGCCATGGCGGAGCGCGCCTTCTCAGACATTCCGAAAGGCGCGGTGTCCATTCTCCTGGCGCACCATCCTGATTTTATCGACGAAGGTTTCCAACATGGAGCGGCCCTCACCATGGCGGGCCACACCCATGGCATGCAGATCGGTCTTTTTGGGAAACCTCTCTTTTCTCCTTACAAATACACCCGGGGCCTTTACGAGGACGGCGGACTTGCAGGGTACGTGAGCCGCGGCAACGGCGGCTGGTTTCCCTTCCGTTTCGGATGCAGCCGGGAAATGGTGATTTATGAACTGCATAGGGCATAAAAAAGATCTCCTTCCATCATATAGAAGGAGATCTTTTTATGTGGTGCATCATGAGAGCGGGGCGCATAGAGCAAAGCGCAGAGGAGTGGATGCTGGCCGCATGGGCCTCTTTGGTAGGTCTCAAGCGCCGGCCAGGCTTTTCCATATTCTCGTATTTTGAATATGAATCCATTGTCATTCCACCCATTTCTTTTTTGCAGTCAAAAATACTCGCTAAAACCGTACAAGTACAGGCGAAACGGGTGGAGCCCAATACCCTGAAGGGCACAGGAGAAAAAAACTCCGCCCATCTCGCTTTGCCTAATTCTCGGGATGCTCCTTGACCCGCATCCCGCACAAGACGGATGGCTTGAAACTCGCTTCGCTCGGGAGGCGTGTCCATAATTCCCGCCTTTACTCACCTCCATTGCCCCTTCGGGGCCGGCAAGACTTCGAATGGGCGGCGAAGCTGAATGGGATTTTGATGTTCTTACGCATGATGCGTAGTCTTAGGTGCGACGGCTATCTACATCGGCAAATGTACGGCTTTGATACTGCATGTTTCGAAATGGGGGTCATCCCGACCGGACGAGTGAAAGACATTTGCCTCAAAGGGGAAAAGAAAGTACGGCACAGAGTGGAGACCTTTATGGTCCCCTTTAGGGTGGATCTTACGAGTCCCCTTTAGGGTAGATCTCACGTAAAAATCGAGGGCTCGCCCCGGGCAGGGGAGGAAAAGGTGCCAGTGGACAGGTTCTCCACTGCTAACAAAGCAGGCTCTGTCCTTTCCTTACTCCGCAGCGCGGGCCTGGCGTCGTAAACGACGGAGAGCGGCTGCGCCTGCGTATAAAGTGGTTTTAAAATCGGAATGAGTACTAGTTCAAGGCTCGCCCCTTCCTGGGGAGAGCTGTCAGCGGGGCTGCCTCACAGGGGCTGGGTCTGCGTGTACACTGGGGTTCAGTCTGCCCATGCCTGGCGAAGCCAAATATAGAAGCATCCTTTCTATTTCCCGAAGCCAACAGCCTGTTTCCGCTGAAAGCTGAGCGCTGACGGTTGAAAGCTGATAGCTTTTAGGCGGCGAAGCCGCATATAAAAAGGACCTTCCTATTTTCTCTCCAGACTTCTGACTCCCGTCTTCAGACTCTACTCCAATGAGGCACCGACTGGCCTTAGACCTCTGATCCCAGACCTTGGACCCCGTTCCCATGACGCGCCATCGGCTAACCGGGAACAGCTGCATACTCCCGCGGCTGTCCTTATCCCAGAATTTTCTTTACTGCCCCTTTGTGGAGTTTCACGCCGTTCGGGAGGCAGGCGTGATTGAAGTGGAACGCCGGGTCGTGGAGGCCAGGTTCCGCGTCAGCGCCGAGGGCGATGAATCCTGTTTTGAGAGACGGTTTTTCTTTCGGATACCAGAAGAAATCTTCCCCGCCGGCGGTGGTGATAGGCGGCACATAGGCGGCTTCGCCCAATTCTTCTTTAATCACCTCTCCGATGAGATCGGTCACTTCCGGGGTGATAATGGACGCCGGCGTGAGACTGTGGAGATTCCACTTGATGGAGGCGCCGATGGAAGCGGCCGCTCCTTCTGCCGCCTTTTGGAGTTTTTCCAGCATGGTATCCATGAGCTCATTGTCCTGGCTGCGGAGATCGAAAACGAGCTGGGCACTGCCGGGAACGGCATTCATCACGCCGGAGTCGGAAATGAGACGGGTCGCTTTCAGATTGTTTACGATGTTGGAATTGAAGCGGAGGGCGTTCGCCGCCTGCACGATGAGGCATGCCGCGTCAAGGGCGCTTACGCCGAGATAAGGCCGCGCGCCGTGGCTCTGCTTTCCTTCCACATCGATGATCACATGGGAAGCGGAAGAATAATACAGCGCCGGCGCCGCCTGGCCGCAGCGGCATTCCTGAATGGGGCGGACATGCATGCCGATGAGAATGTCAATATCATCAATGACGCCGCCTTTCAGCATGGTGAGAGCCCCTTCGCCGGTTTCCTCCGCCGGCTGGAAGAGAACTTTCAGCTTGCCCTTTTTCACAAGGCCCTCTTCCTTGATTTCCTGCGCCGCCGTGAGCAGCATAGACATGTGCGCGTCGTGGCCGCAGAGATGGGCCGCGTGCTCTACCGTACCGAGGGCGTCCATATCGGACCGGAGCCCCAGCACAGGGCCAGGCACGCCGCTGTCCAAGACGCCCATCACGCCGGTGGCGCCGCCGATATGCTCCGTCACCTCATAACCCGCTTCTTTCAATACATCCGCCACGTAGCGGGATGTTTTATATTCATGAAGGCCTACTTCCGGAATGGTATGAAGATAGGCGAAGTGCTTAAATACATCTGCCATAATGTTCCTCCTTGATAAAATATATTCTTTATTGTAGTCACAGTCTGAGGAAAAGCAAAGACAGAATATAGCAGCAGGAGGCGGGTATAGAGAAATAGAATAGTGCATATAGAGGGGGCGCAGGAGGATATTTATTTTTTGCCGCGCTTGTCTGATGGGCAATAAAAAAGAGATACCCTTTTCTTTGGGATCTCCTTTTCATTATTATCTTTCATGTTTCAAAAGTCCGGGCTGGCAGATTTCGATGGCTTTCAGCACG
>CAUBUJ010000098.1 GCA_958439155.1 uncultured Veillonellaceae bacterium | reverse complement strand
CCCATCCTATACCCGGGGCATGGGGAATGGTATATCCTCTTTTATTGACCATATGGGGCGCTGTACCGTATACTGGGCGTGTCAGTTACATACAGTATGCATGGCATACAGGGCAAGGACGCCGGTTCTTCATGGGAGAGCCGGCTTTTGTTATGGTAAGGGGGGATCGCCATGTTCATGGCAGGATCGGAATACAGAGGAAGAGAAGATAAAGGGGCGATCGGCATCGCCAATAATCATGCCAACGAGGCGGCGGCCAAGTGGGGCGAGGCGGGGATTCTCCGCGGCACCAGCGGCTGCATTTATGATGAAGACGGCCATTTCGTGATGCTTCCTGTGGTGCAGGAGACGTACAAGAAACTCACTTCCGATGAAATCGCGCCGTATACCATGGGGCCGAAGGCGTATCTCGACGGGTGCGTAGCCCAGTGTTTCGGCGCTTCCCGGCCGGAAGGGTACATTGCCGCTTCTCCCACTCCAGGGTCTACGGGGGCGCTCCATCACGCCATCTGCGGCTATACCGAAGAGGGAGATACGGTGCTCACCAGCGACTGGCACTGGGGGAGCTATGAAAATCTCACCCGCGACAATAAGAGAAAGCTCGCGAAATTTTCCCTTCTTACCAGTGAGGGGACATTCAATCTGAAGAGTTTCCGGGAGACCGTGCTCGCCACCCTCGCCGGGCAGAGCGGGGTGGAAATCATCCTGAATTCGCCGGCGAACAATCCGACCGGGTACAGCCTCTCCGAGAGCGAATGGGACGGGGTCATTTCCGTCCTGAAGGAAGCGGCGGAGACCGGGAAGAAAGTGATCTTCGTGAGCGATGTCGCCTATATTGACTACGCCGGAGAGAAGGAAGAATGCCGCCGTTTCTTCAAAAAATTCGGCGGGCTTCCGGCGAATGTGCTCATCCTCGTGGCGTACACCATGAGCAAGGGCTTCACCCTCTACGGCCAGCGCGCGGGCGCTCTCATCGCCGTATCGAGCGACAAGGAAGTGACCGATGAATTTCTGAAAGTCTGCGGGTGCATGAATAAGTGCACCTGGGGGAGCTGTTCTTTCGCGCCGATGAACGCGATGATCCGCATCACCGGCGATCCGGCAGCGCTGGCGGAGCTCGATAAGGAGCGGCGGGATACCTTCCAGATGATTGCCGACCGCGCGGCGATTTTCACAGACGAAGCAAAGGCGGTGGGGCTTGTGATGCTGCCCTACCTGTGCGGTTTCTTTATTACCGTCCCCATGGAAGGGGATGACCGGGTATGCGAACTGCTGGAGAAGGAAAAGATTTTCCTCGTCCCCATCGGCGGCGCTATCCGCATCGCCATCTGCTCCATTCCGAAAGCGAAGGTGTACGGCCTGGCAGAAGCCATCAAAAAAGCGGTGGATGCTGCCGGAGCAAAGCAGTCATTGTAAGCCAAAGATCAGAATTTCAATTTCAAAAGCCATGCAGAGACGCGGTCCCGTTGCATGGCTTTTTGCGTATAGGGGGAAATGAAACATGAAACGATCCAGATGGGTGAAAGCATTGGCACTGGCGGTATGCGCCGCGGCAGTGATGGGAGGCCTCTCCGGGTGCGGCGGTTCTTCCGCGGCAGGTTCTTCCAAGGCGGAAGGGGGCAGGACGAAGCTTGTCATCGGCGCCAGCGGCATCGCCACGAATTGGGCGGTCATGCAGGACGGCAAGAATGATCCTTCCGGTCTCGAAGGATTTGCCATTGATATGTGGAATGAAGTGGCCAAACGGAACGGCTGGGACGTGGAGTACAAGCTGGGCCAGTTCTCCGCTCTCTGGGGCATGATGGACAATGACCAGATCGATAGTATCGCCGCCAACGTGTCGGAGTCGCCGGAACGGATGGAGAAATACCTCTTCTCTGAGCCGTTCTACCTGGACAATTCCGTCCTTGTGTACAAGCCTTCCCTGGGGGATCCGAAGGACCTGTCCTTCTTCGAAGGAAAGACCATCGGCGTCGGTGCACCCACCACATCCCGCCTCGTCCTCGATGATTTCATCCAAAAGAAGGGGATGCAACTCGAGGAAGTCAATCTGGACGGAGAGATGGACGTCATTCCCAATGTCCTCTCCGGCGTGGTGGAAGCGGGGATCATGGACCGGAGCACGGCGAATCTCACCATCCGGAGCCTCAAGGCGGATCTTAAAACCTATGACCCGCAGTACCGCGTCATGGGAAGCGCCGCGCCTTTCAAGAAATCTGAACGGGGCCAGATGCTCCTCGAAGGAACGAATAAGGCACTTATGGAAATGAAGAAAGACGGCACCATGAAGAAGCTCGCCGAGAAATGGCTCAACGACGACCTCTCCAAGATGCCGAAAGAATATTGGGAACACTGGGATCAGAAAGCAGTCATGGAGAAGACCTCCAAACTGCCGGACTGATGGAGTGATAGAGAAGGGAAGAATCAAAAATGAAATTCAAAAGAATCTGTAAAATGGCAGCGCTGGCGATCTGTATCGCCGGAGCGGCAGCGGGCCTTGCGGGATGCGGCGGATCCGGCGGTGCTTCCTCTGCGTCGGCAGACGGAAAGATGAAAGTCACCATCGGCACCACCGGCCTGGCCTCCCGGTGGAGCGAGACCAATGACGAGGCGGCGGATACGAATGGTCTCCAGGGATTTACCATCGACCTGTGGAAAGAAATCGGGCGTCGGAATGGCTGGGATGTGACCTTCAAGAAAGGGGACTTCGCCGGCCTCTGGGGCATGATGGACAATGATATGATCGACAGCATAGGCGGCAACATTTCCATGACCCCGGCGCGGATGGAGAAGTATGATTTCTCTGAGCCTTTCTACCTGGACAATTCCGCCATCATTTACAAGCCTTCTCTGGGCAATCCGGAGAGCATTGAATTTTTCAAAGGCATGAAAATGGCCGTCGGCGCCCCCACTTCTTCGAAGATCGTCATGGATGAGATCAATGATTCTCTCGGACTTGGCATCGAGCAGGTCGGCCTCGACACCCAGGGCGACGTGGTCCCCTATGTGCTGGCAGACAAGGCACCGGCCGGGATGACCGACAAGAGCGTGGCCTATCTGGCGATTCACGAACTGGGGGCGGATCTCAAAGTCTACGATCCGCAGTACCGCCTCATGGGAAGCGCCGCGCCTTTCAAAAAGAGCGACCGCGGCAAAAAACTCTGCGAAGAGACATCCAAGGCCATTATGGATATGAAGAAAGACGGGACCTTGAAGAAACTCACCGAGAAGTGGCTCTATGACGACCTATCCAAGATGCCGCCGGAATTCTGGAAGCCCTGGGATCAGAAGACCATCCAGGAGCAGTCCTCGAAAATGCCCAAGTAGGAATTCGGCTTGAAGACGCTCTGGAAAGATGCGGCAGGCCCCATAGCAGAAGGGAAGGATAGAAAATGAAACTCAAAACATGGTGCAAAATGATTGGACTCTCTCTATGCATCGCCGGAGCGGCAGTGGGATTTTCCGGATGCGGATCCAGCAGCGCCTCCGACAGCAAAACGGTAAAGATCGGGATCACCGGCACGGCGGCGCGGTGGCAGGAGATCAGCGACTCTCCGGAAGCGACCCAGGGGCTCATTGGATTCGATGTGGATCTGTGGAATGAAATCGGCCGCAGGAACGGCTGGACCATCGAATACAAGAAAGGCGACTTTGCCGGCCTCTGGGGCATGCTGGACAATGATATGATCGACAGCATTGCCGGCAACATTTCCATGACGCCTGCGCGGATGGAGAAGTACACTTTCTCCGAGCCGTACTACCTGGACAATTCCGCTATCATTTACAAACCTTCCCTGGGCGACCCGAAGGATATAGAATTCTTTAAAGGCATGAGCATGGCTGTCGGCGCGCCCACGTCTTCGAAGATTGTCATGGACGAGCTCAATGAGAAGCACCACCTCAATTTGAATCAGGTTGGCCTTGACCAGCAGTCTGATGTGGTCCCCTACGTTCTCACCGACAAGGCGCCCGCTGGGATGACCGATAAGAGCGTGGCCTATCTTGCCATCCACGAGCTCGGGGCGGATCTCAAGGTATTCGACCCGCAGTACCTCCTCATGGGCAGTGCTTCTCCTTTCAAGAAGAATGAACGGGGCGAGAAACTCCAGAAGGAAGTGTCCAAGACCATCATGGATATGAAGAAAGACGGCACTTTGAAAAAACTCACCGAGAAATGGCTCTATGACGACCTGTCCCGGATGCCGGAGTCTTTCTGGAAGCCCTGGGATCAGAAGAAGGTCCAGGAAGAATCTACAAAGTGAGGAAGCCGGCTTGTTTCCTTCAGGACCTGCCATGGCCGGTTGTGACTGCAGCATGAATACTATCTCATAAGGAAAGGATCAAATTTCATGGAATATAAACCAAAAGTATTGGTGACAGGCCCCCGGATGCGGCCGGAGGTGCTGGCAGCGCTCAAAAAGTACTGCACCGTGACCCAGTGGACCGCGTCGGCAGTGATGCCTTTTGAAGAATTTGCGAAAGCGGCCGCCGTGAATGACGTGGTGGTGCGGGCCTTCCGTTCTCCCATAGAGACCAGAGAAGCCGAAGCCTGTCGGGGCCATGTGAAAGCAGTGCTCCAGGCCTTCGTCGGCTACGAAGGGGTGGACATAGACGCGCTCACCCGGTGCGGCATCCCCTTCTGCAACGCCGCTTCCCCGTCGAGCTACACCGTGGCGGAAATGGCGCTCACCTTGATTCTCGCGTCCCAGCGGCGCCTTCCCGCGTCCATGGCGGAAGTGCGGGACGGCACATGGACTCCTGGGAGAAATCCCGTGCTGGGACACAATCTCATGGGCCGCACAGCAGGTATCTTCGGCATGGGTCACATTGGAAGCGTCCTGGCGGGCATGCTCCGCGCCATGGGGATGACCGTCCTCTACTACAACCGCCATCCCCGGAGCGACGACAGCCGCACCGGCGCTGTGTGGACCGCAGAGGAAGAGCTCCTGAGAAGGTCGGATATGATCATCAATATCCTCCCGGCGTCGCCTGCGACCCATCACATGATGGACTTTGATTTCTTCCGGAAAATGAAGAAATCAGCCCTCTTCGTGAACGTAGGACGGGGTGACACCGTAGTGACTGCCGACCTGGTGCGGGCCCTCCGGGAAGGCATCATCGGCAGCGCGGCGCTGGACGTGTGCGATCCCGAGCCGGTGCCGCCGGACCATCCCCTCGCGTCCATGGACAACGTAATCGTCACGCCCCATATGGCCAGCGATACCTATGAAGTGGTGGATATGAAAGTGGATGAAATGATCAAAAACGTCTTCCGCGCCGTCCGCGGCGAAGAGCTCACAGACTGCGTCAATCCGGAAGTGTATGACCGGGCCGCGAAGGCGGTATAATGAGCAGAAGAAAAGCGTTCCTTCTCATGATGGGAAGGAACGCTTTTTGCGTGTATGGAGGAAATGGGAACGGCAGACGAATCGTGCGTCATGGGAGTGGGGTCAAAGGTCTGAGGTCTAAGAATAGTCGGTGCATCATTGGAGCGGAGTCTAAAGACGGGAGTCAGAAGTCTGAAGAGGAAAGCGGTGCCGCCTGCGGCGGAATTTTGGTCGTCCTCAAGCGCCGGACGGGCTTCTCTTATGTGTCCTGTATTTGGAATAGGAGTCCATTAGCATTCCACCCATTTTTCTTTGTCCCGACAATACCCTGAAGGGCACAGGCGAAAAACGGGTGGAGCCCAAAAAGAAAACGGCCGCCCAGTAGACCTGGCCTGAAATATAGGGCTGGTCACTGGCCTTCGCGCAACTCGCTCCGCTCGGACAGGCCGACCGCCGACGCCACCAGCCCTATATTTCGCCCTTCGGGCACCGGCCAGTTCTAATGGGCGGGGAGCTGAATGGGATTTTGACGTTTGTAGTCAGGCGCGCGTTCCCAGGTGCGGCGGCGTACCACCGCGCTGCGCTTTGTACTTTGCGCTCTGCGCTTTCCCAAGAAATGGCCGTCATCGGGGCCGGTCGTAATTTCCTCCTCATGGGGAATTAGAAATAATGGACAATGATTTGAGGAGTGGAGATTCTTTACGGGTCCCCTTTAGAGTGGATTTTTCGTCAAAATCGCAAGGCTCGCCCCAGGCAGGGGAGGAGAATGTGCCGGTGGTCACGTTCTCCGCTGCTATGAAAATCAGGCTGTGCCTGCTTCCTTACTTTGCAGCGCGGGCCTGTCAGCGAAGCTGACTGAGAGGGGCTGCGCCTGCGTACGAGGTGGTTTTAGAACCGCCATGTGTGGCGAAGCCCAAATATAAAAGAGCCTTCCTATTTCCTCTTCAGACTCCAGACTTCC
>CAUBUJ010000097.1 GCA_958439155.1 uncultured Veillonellaceae bacterium | reverse complement strand
ACGCTAAGATCGGCACCGTCAACTTGAGTAACGGCGGCATCATTGACCTGTCCAAGGATAATTTTGCTTCTGCTGAGAAAGATCAGGCCTATGTAGAAGGCATGGTGGCTGATGGAGATCGTACAAACAGTACGAACCATTCCCTCACCATCAACCAGCTGAATGGTCAGAACGGCATTGTCAAGATGGACCTCTTCTATGATAAGAGCCAGGGACCGGAGCAGAATAAAGGAGATGCGCTGTACAAGAATGCCAAAGCGGATGAAACAAATAGCAGCGACTATCTCCATATCAATACCGCAGGCGATAAGACGGCCCAGACCATTGCCTTTAATTTCGCCGATTCCCACTTGTCCGATATGCAGATCGGGAGCAAGCTTTACTTCGCTTCTGTCGGGCAGGGCACGGTCGATTTCAGCGCCGCTACAGAGGCAGGGGCGCTGGATCATATTTCCGCGGCCAATGTGTATAACTACACCTACGGCATCGGCAGCGATGCGGCAGCGGATAATAGCCTCGATTACTACATCGGCCTTACCGGCAAGCGCCCTGGGGAAAATGTAGATATCGTGAAGAATTCCATGGCCGTCTCCTACCTTCTGGGAAGCGAGATGGACCGGCTCAATAAGCGCATGGGTGAGGAACGGTACATTGACGGCGAAAAGGGCCTGTGGGTGCGGTACCGTCATGCCCACACTGAATGGGATGACGCTTTCACATCAAGCGGCAATATGTTCCAGCTCGGGTATGACACGAAGAAGAAAGCTTCTGACGCGGACCGTTACCAGGGCATTGCCTTGGACTACGCCCACAATGACGTGAGCCTTACCGGCCTTGGCGGCGACGGCGAAGTAGACCGGTATGGCGTGGTGCTTTACGATACGTGGATGGGCAATAAAGGCCATTACCGGGATATTACCCTCCGCGGAGGCCGTCTCTCCAGTGATTATGATCTGAAGAACCCCATGGGAGAAGCACTGTCCAGCGATTACCACCAGTGGTTCGCCGCGGCAGGCATTGAATGGGGCCGCCGTCTCGAACGGGAAGACGGCTGGTACTTCGAACCGCAGACCCAGTTCCAGATCGGACGGATCGGCGGCGCAGACTACACCACAGGGGCCGGCGTTTCCGTCTCCCAGGATGCGGTAAATACGGCTGTCGCCCGGGCAGGCTTCCGCATTGGACGGAGCCAGTACAAGGGAGACGCCGAAAAAGAACGGAATTTCTATTTCAAAGCGGATGTGCTCCATGAATTCCTCGGCGACCGGGACTACGCTCTGACCGGCGCGGACGGCCGCTTCAGCGAGTCCATCAATGGCAGCGACACCTGGTACGACATCGGCATCGGTGCGGACATTACCCTCAATGAAGGTCGGTGGCTCTGGATCGATCTGGAACGGATCCTTGGCAGTGACTATGGCACCACCTGGCAGGTGAATGGCGGACTCCGCTGGGCGTTCTAAGATTTCTTATCATGGCATGACAGAAAGCTCTTCCCTTCGGGGGAGGGCTTTTTTCGTGCCTCTGCGGGGCAGATCCATTTCCCATGATATAATAAAGAGAATAAAAGACTTTCATCATCGAAAAATCGAGTCATGTTTTGCTGCATCAGGAGGGATCTATGTTTACAGCGACAACCATACTGGCTGTGAAGAAAGACGGGCATACCGCGGTGGCCGGCGACGGGCAGGTCACCATGGGAAATGCTGTGATTATGAAGAATACCGCCCGGAAGGTGCGGCGCCTCTACCATGGAAAAGTGATCGCCGGCTTTGCCGGATCCGTGGCAGACGCCTTCGCCTTGTTTGACAAATTCGAGGCGCGCCTCACCGACTGCAACGGGAATCTGCTCCGGGCAGCGGTGGAATTTGCCAAGGACTGGCGCCGGGACCGGGTGCTCCAGAAATTGGAAGCGCTCCTCATCATGACCGACGGGGACCACCTTTTCCTCATTTCCGGCAGCGGTGAAGTGATCGAGCCGGACGACGGGATCCTTGCCATCGGGAGCGGCGGCAATTACGCTCTCGCCGCGGCGCGGGCCCTCACGGCGAATACGGATCTTTCCGCCCGGGAAGTGGCGGAACGGTCTCTCCATATCGCCGCGGATATCTGCGTCTATACCAATCATCATGTGATCGTGGAGGAAATCTGATGGACAAGAATCTGACGCCGCGGAAAATCGCGGCCTATCTGGACGAATATATCGTAGGACAGCAGGACGCGAAAAAAGCAGTTGCCGTGGCTCTCCGGAACCGGTGGCGCGCTGGCCGGCTTCCGCCGGAGACGGCAAAGGAAATCATTCCGAAGAATATTCTTCTCATCGGCCCCACCGGCGTGGGCAAGACGGAAATTGCCCGGCGCATCGCCTCTTTGACCGGCGCCCCCTTCGTGAAAGTGGAAGCGACGAAGTACACCGAAGTGGGCTATGTCGGGCGCGATGTGGAATCCATGGTGCGGGACCTTGCCGAAGAAGCGGTGCGCCTCGAGAAGAAGAGAAATGCCGCCCTTCATGGGAAGGACGCAGAAGAAGAAGCGCTCCGCCAGATCGCCGAAGCCATGTGGCCGACGAAAAAGCAGGAAACGAGAAACCCCATGGAAATCATTTTCGGGGAAAAGAAAGCGGAAGCAGCTCCCGACCCGGGAGAAAAAGAACGGCGCGCTGCCCTCGTTGAACGGATCCGCGCGGGAGAGCTCGATGACCGCATGGTGGAAATCGAAGTGACCGACCGGAACCGCGGCGCCGCGGGGGACAATGAAAATATGAACCAGCTATCCCAGATGCTCTCCAATTTCATGCCCGCCCAGAAAAAGAAAAAGAAAGTAACCGTCCGCATGGCCAAACAGATCCTTACGGAAGAAGCGGCAGACACCATGGCCGACATGGACATCCTCTCGGACCGGGCCCTCCGGAACGCGGAAGAGCAGGGGATCATCTTCATCGACGAGATCGATAAAATTGCCGGGCGGAGCGCCGCCGGCGGCCCCGACGTGTCCCGGGAAGGGGTGCAGCGGGACATTCTCCCCATCGTGGAAGGGGCGACAGTGAAGACCAAGTACGGCCTCATGAAGACGGACCACATCCTCTTCATCGCCGCCGGCGCCTTTCATGTGTCCCGTCCGAGCGACCTTATCCCTGAGCTCCAGGGCCGGTTCCCTATCCGGGTGGAACTGACGAGCCTCGGGAAAGAAGAATTCCGGCGGATCCTCACTGAGCCGAGACAGGCCCTGATCGGCCAGTACCAGGCGCTCCTTTCCGCGGAAGGGGTGACCCTCACCTTTACGGAAGATGCCCTGGACGCGGTGGCGGAACTGGCAGAGAAGATCAATGCAGAAACGGAAGACATCGGCGCCCGCCGGCTCTATACCATCCTGGAGCGGGTCCTTGAAACCATTTCCTATGAAGCGCCGGACCTGGCGGAGAAAGACGTGACCATCACCGCCGCTGCGGTGCAGGAAAAATTGGGAGACATCACCGATCATATCGACGTGTCCCATTATATTTTGTAAAGAAAAAGCAGGAACTTTTCCAGAAGGGAAGGTCCTGCTTTTTCTTTGCGGAAAATATCGTTTTCTGCCTGTATTAGTCAAGTTGACATATAGAGCTCGGTTGACTATAATAAGAGAAAATCAAAACGGACCGCAAGGCCTGTTTTCATAGATGGAGGAAACCCTATGAGAAATGAAATCTTGGAATATTTCCGCAAAGCCGGCGGAAACTTTGTATCTGGCGAGCAGATTTCCCAGGATCTGCATGTGTCCCGCACAGCCATCTGGAAACAGATCAATGTGCTGAAGTCGAGGGGCTACATTTTTGAGTCCAGCACCCGCAAAGGGTACCGCCTCATTTATGCGCCGAACCTGCTGACGCCCCTTGAAATCGAGAGTGTGCTCCATACGAAAACCTTCGGCCGTCACGTGGTGTACATGGAAACCACCAGTTCCACCAATGACGAAGCGCGGCGCATCGCCGAGGAGGGGGCGGAAGAAGGGACCATCGTGGTGGCGGAGGAACAGTCCACCGGTCATGGCCGCCTCTCCCGGGGCTTCTATTCACCCTTCGCCAAAGGGGTCTGGTTCTCCCTCATTCTCCGGCCGAGATTCTATCCCATGGAAGCGATGAAATGCACGCTCCTCGCGGCGGTAGGCGTATGCCGGGCCATCCGGAAGATGGGTCTTCCTGAATGCGGCATCAAGTGGCCCAATGATATTTTGTACCACAATAAGAAAATGTGCGGGATGCTCGCGGAAATGTCTGCTTCCATGGAAAAAATCGACTACATCGTGGTAGGCATCGGCATCAATACCGGCGCCAAAGGGGACGAATTCCCGGAAGTTTTCCGCGGGAAAGCCACCTCTTTTGCCAATGAAGGGGTGAACGTATCCCGGAAAGAACTGCTCGCCGCCGTGCTTTACGAACTGGAACAGGAATATGACCTGGCCCAGAAGGAAGGCTTTGACAAAGTGCTCGATGACTGGGCGAAGCTCTCCGTCACGGTGGGTCATAAAGTGCGGGTCATCTTCAATGACGACAGCTACGTAGGCATCGCCAAGGGCATCGACAAAGACGGCTGCCTTCTGGTGGATACAGGCCATGGGGTGAACCGTGTCATCGCAGGGGACGTATCGATCCGCCCCGCTGACGATCCGAATGATCTGAACCGCTACGGCAATACGAATACAAAGTAAAGGGAAAGGGGCTCTTACAATGACTGGAGAAAGAAGAAAGAACGCGATCAACGCGGCCCTTCTCGCCGGGGTCATGGCGATTTTGTCACAATTTACGATTCCTATCGGGGCGGTGCCGATCACCCTGCAGAGCTTCGTCTGCGCCCTTGCCGGCGGCATCCTCGGCAGAAAATGGGGGGCCGCGGCCATCGGCATCTGGCTCCTGCTGGGCGTCTTCGGCGTGCCCATCCTCACCATGGGGAAAGCTGGCCCGGGAATTTTCCTGAGCCCCGTAGGCGGCTACTACGTGGGGTTTGTCCTCATGGCATGGCTCTCCGGATTCCGTCCTGATGAAAAAGGCCACTTCCTGCGCCAGCTCGGCGCCGCCGGGGCAGGCCTCCTCTGCTGCTACGCGCTGGGCACCATCTGGTTCATGGGATACTTCGCCTATGGTCTCGGCAAGGACATGCCCCTCTGGACAGCCCTCACCATGACCGTGCTGCCCTTCATTCCCTTTGACATCATCAAAGTCGGCGCCGGCGTCCTCGCAGGCACCCGCATCCGCCAGGCCCTCGTAGCAGCCGGTTTCTACCCGGCCAGAGCCCACTAAGCGGCTTCCGTCTCTTCGCTGCAAAGATTTTTCCTTTACAGAACAGGGACGCCATGATATAATAGCTTTTGTTCCGGGGGCGTAGCTCAGCTGGGAGAGCGCCTGCTTCGCATGCAGGAGGTCAAGAGTTCGATCCTCTCCGTCTCCACCAGAATGATGAGGTCTGCTGTATGGCAGGCCTTTTTATTTTCTATATAAGCATGAAATGTATTCAGGAGGACCCTATGATGCAGCCATATCTACGGCAGTGTACCGTGCAGGATTTTGAGACGCTCCGCTTGCTGTCCATACGGACTTACTTTGAGACTTTTGCGCCGTACAATACCAAAGAAAATATGGACGCCTATCTCAAGAAGGCTTTCCAAAAGGAAAAACTTTACAGCGAACTGGCAGAGCCCCATTCCTCTTTCTACTTCCTCTATGACAGGGGAAATCTTGCAGGGTATATAAAAGTGAATGAAGCCCCTGCGCAGACAGACCTGAATGACAGCGCCTCCCTGGAACTGGAAAGAATCTATGTAGACCGCCCTTTCCAGGGAAAAGGCCTCGGGATGTGCCTGATGAGAAAGGCATTGTCCCTCGCTGCTCAGGCGGGAAAGACATTTCTCTGGCTCGGTGTGTGGGAAAAGAACGAAAAGGCTCTTCGCTTTTACAAGAAAAACGGATTTTATCGCTTCAGTACCCATCCTTTCCGAATGGGAGACGATGTGCAGCGGGATGATCTTCTGAGAAAAGATCTATAACATAAGAAGAAAACTTCCCAATGCACGGTCCTTGAAAACGTTCCATTCCATTTTTTCTGGAGCAGAAAGATCTGCATGGAGAAGAGAGTGAAGATGCCATGGCGGTAGGCAAAGCCAAAGGAGGTACAGCGTGCCTCCTTTGGCTTTTTATTCGGAAAGGAATCTGCGTCATAGGAGCAGGGCCCGCGTTCTGGGGCGGATGGTGCATCATGGGAGCGGAGTCTGAAGAGGAAAGCGGAAGGGCTTTTCCTATAAGACCGTTCGGGATGCCA
>CAUBUJ010000096.1 GCA_958439155.1 uncultured Veillonellaceae bacterium | reverse complement strand
TCACCACGCCGGACAAGGTGGCCCATTTTTTCATGGAACGGCTCCGCCATGAAGTGCAGGAACATTTCTATGTGTGCTACCTCAATGTGAAGAACCGCCTCCTCGGGGAGCGGCGCATTTCTATTGGAAGCCTTTCCGCGGCGCCGGTCGATATGAAGGAAGCCCTCAAATGGGGGATCCGCTACAAGGCGCACGGTCTCATTCTGGTGCACAACCATCCGTCCGGCGATCCTTCCCCTTCGGAAGAGGATATTGATCTCACCAGGCGCTTTGTCCGCGCCGGGGATCTGGTGGATCTGGAAGTGATCGACCATGTGATCATCGGCGACGGTATCTATGTGAGCCTCCACGAGCGGGGCGTGCTCTGAAGGCCCCGCTGCAGGGCGGCGTGCAATTTGCGGGGAAATCCAGTATAATAGAAGTACTATAAGGAGAGGGCCAGGGAAATGACAGGCCCTTTCCGCAAGAAGGAAGGTACTCCATATGGCAATGGAAGAAGGAAAGAAATATTCGGCAGCGTCCAAGGGATACAACGACAAGATTTATGAAGTGCGCTTTATTCCTGTGATGGAACGGCCGGAATACCAGGAAGGCCCGGTCCATGAGGCGCTTCTTGCGTTGAAAGAGATCATGAGCGAAAAGGATTTTGAGAAATATATCAACAGCAGTCTGGTGCGCATCACCTATGACGGAAGCCGTCTCATGCTGATCACCAAGTCAGAAATGTACCGCACGCTTCTGACGAACCTCTTCTTTGAAGCGATCTGCCAGGCCTTCGATGTAGGGAATTTCCGCGTTGTAAGCGAAGTGAACGGATACTGAGAGAGGGAGGAGCCCTCTTCGGGTAAGAAAGCCGGGAAAAGTGAATTTTCCGCGGCTTTCTTTTTCATGGTATAATACAATGGATTCTACAGCAGCATTATGCAAGCGCAGTGAGAGGAAGCCCCGCAGCGGCAGCGCCCGCACCGGAGGCTGTCTCTGATTCTTTTGGAAAGGAATGTGAACCTCTTGAAGATCTCCACGGAAGAAGTGCAGAAGGTAGCCCTGCTTTCCCGCCTCTCTTTTGAGCCGGCGGAACTGGAAGCCATGAAGGACTCCATGAACAGCATCCTGAACTACATGGATGAACTCAATCAGTACGATACGGACAAGGTAGCACCTACGGTCCACGCAGTGGAACAGTACAACGTCATGCGGGAGGATGTGCCCCATACGTCATTTACCAATGAGGAAGCGCTGATGAACGCGCCGGACAAGGAAGACGGCTATTTCAAAGTGCCGAAAATTATCTAAGGGGGCAGTGCCGTGAATCATTTTACCATTCATGATCTTCATAAAAAGCTCACCGCCAGGGAAATCTCCGCGGTGGAACTGACCCGCTCCTTCATTGAGCGGCGCAAAAAAGTAGATGGCGAAATCCATGCTTATCTCTCTGTCAGCGACGATGCGGCCCTTGCGGCAGCGGAAAAGGTGGACCGGAAAATCGCGGCAGGAGAGGCCATTTCTCCTCTGGCGGGCATTCCCGGCGCGGTGAAGGACAATATGTGCATCAAGGGAGAGACCTGCACGGCCGCTTCCAAAATGCTGGAACACTGGGTCGCTCCGTATGACGCGACAGTCATTGAAAAGCTGAAAGCCCAGGATTTTGTGTCCCTTGGGAAAACCAATCTCGATGAATTCGCCATGGGCAGCTCCACAGAAAATTCCTATTTCGGGCCGACAAAGAACCCGTGGAATACGGACTATGTGCCTGGCGGTTCTTCCGGCGGCAGCGCCGCGGCGGTTGCCGCCAATGAAGCGGTATGGGCCCTTGGCTCGGATACGGGCGGATCCATCCGTCAGCCGTCCTCGTTCTGCGGCCTTGTGGGGATGAAGCCCACCTATGGCCTTGTATCCCGTTACGGGCTCCTCGCGTTCGCCTCTTCCCTTGACCAGATCGGACCGATCGTAAAAGATGTGACCGACGCGGCCATCGTGCTGAATGCCATCGCCGGCCATGATGAGAGGGACTCTACGTCTATTCCCATGGAAAAGAAAGACTACACGAAAGCCCTCAAGAGAGACGTGAAGGGGCTGCGCATCGGCGTTCCGGAGGAATTCTTCGGGAAGGGCATCAAGGAAGAAACGAAAGCAGCCATCAAGGCGGCTCTCACATTCTATGAAAAAGAAGGGGCGGAAATCGTTCCTGTTTCCATTCCCCATATCAAGAGCGGCGTATCGGTGTACTACATCATCGCCCCGGCGGAAGCGAGCTCCAACCTGGCCCGTTATGACGGCGTGAGCTACGGCTTCAGAAAACTTGGCGAAGACATTGTGGACATGTATATCAAGACCAGAAGCGAAGGCTTCGGCCCGGAAGTAAAGCGCCGCATCATGCTCGGAAACTACGTGCTTTCCGCCGGCTACTATGACGCGTACTACCTGAAAGCGCTCAAGGTGCGGACCCTCCTGAAGCAGGACTTCGACGCAGCCTTCCAGAAATGCGACGTCATCGCCGCGCCGTCCGCGTCGGGCACGGCCTTCAAGTTCGGCGCCTTCTCCGACCCGCTTTCCCTCTACATGGAAGATATCTGCACCGTCCCGGTGAACCTGATCGGCGCGCCGTCCATTTCCATCCCGGTAGGATTCAAAGACGGCATGCCCCTCGGGATGCAGCTCATCGGACAGGCCCTTGGGGAAGAACAGATCCTGAACGCGGCCTATGCCTTTGAACAGGCCCATCCGGAATATACGAAAACAGCACCGAAAGGAGACATGGAAGCATGAAATATGAAGTTGTGATTGGTCTGGAAGTCCATACGGAACTGCGCACAGCCACCAAGATTTTCTGCGGATGCAAAACTTCTTTCGGCGCGGCGCCCAATACCAATGTATGCCCGGTATGCCTCGGGCTTCCCGGCGTGCTCCCTGTGCTCAATAAAAAAGTGCTTGAATTTGCGGTGCGCACAGGGCTTGCGCTGAACTGCGAAATTTCCCGGTTCAGCAAGTTTGACCGGAAGAATTACTACTATCCGGATCTGCCGAAAAACTTCCAGACTTCCCAGTATGACCTGCCCATCTGCGAGCACGGCCATCTCGATGTGGAAGTGGACGGCAAGAATTACACCATCGGCATCACCCGGGCCCACATGGAAGAAGACGCAGGCAAGCTCGTCCATCACGGCACGTCCATTACGGATTCCGATTATTCTCTTGTGGATTATAACCGTACAGGCACGCCTCTTCTGGAAATCGTGTCCGAGCCGGATATGCGCTCTGCAAAAGAAGCGGTGGCATACATGGAAAAACTCCGGGCCATTCTCCAGTACTGCGGCATTTCTGACTGCAAGATGGAAGAAGGGAGCCTCCGGTGCGACGCCAACGTTTCCGTTCGTCCCGTAGGCCAGAAGGAACTGGGCACGAAGACGGAAATCAAGAACATCAACTCCTTCCGCGGCGTGGAACGGGCCATCGAATACGAAGCGATGCGCCAGGCGGAACTCCTCGAAGACGGCGGCACGGTGGTGCAGGAAACCCGTACATGGGACGAAAAAGAAGGCGTCACCAAGAGCATGCGCAAGAAGGAAGATGCCAACGATTACCGCTACTTCCCGGAACCGGATCTCGTTCCTTTCACGGTGAGTGAAGAATACATTGAAAACATCCGCAAGGGCCTGCCGGAACTGCCGGACGCGCGGAAAGCGCGGTATGTATCTGAACTGGGCCTGCCGTCGTACCATGCGGAATACATCACCAACGACAAGGACCGGGCGGATTACTTCGAAGCAATGGAACGGGCCGGGGCGGATCCGAAAGAAGCGGCGAACTGGCTCATGGGAGATTTCGCGAAACTCCTCGCCCAGAATAATCTTGAAATTAAAGACGCCCCTGTCAAACCGGAAGACATGGCTGAGCTGCTGAAACTCATCGCCAAGGGCACCATTTCCGGCAAGATCGCGAAGAAAGTATTCCCCGATATGTGGGAAAGCGGAAAATCTCCTGACGTTATCATCAAAGAAAAGGGACTGGTCCAGATCAGCGATACTGGAGCTCTCGAAGCGCTGGCGGACAAAGTGATCGCCGCCAATCCCCAGTCCGTAGCGGACTTCAAAGCAGGGAAGAAGAAAGCGGTGGGCTTCCTCATGGGCCAGATCATGAGAGAAACCAAGGGAAAGGCCAATCCGCAGGCAGTAAATGCCATCCTTGCGAAGAAGCTCGCCCAGATCTAATATGCACGACGAAACGAAGGAGAGGGAAAGCACTGCCCGCCCCATGTCTCACGAAGACGTCCATGACTATCGCGGGATTACCCTCACCGAAGACGGCAGGGAAGAGGAGCGGGACACCGCCGGCGGGGGCATCCATTTCCATGTTTGTTCCCTGTCTGCTATCCCGTGGTGGAAAAAAGTCCTCTGGGGAGCGGCTCTCGCCGGCGCAGCAGTGGTGCTCCTGGCGCTTGCCTGGTTCCTTATGGTCGGCGCTGCAGTCGTCGCCGGGGCGTTTCTTCTGCTCTACCTGGTGAGGCGGTGTATGATGAAATAAAAAAGAGGCTGCGTCCCATGGATGCGGCTCTTTTTTGCAGCAGGGCCAGGGAGGAATTCCGGCGGGACGGGCCGAAAGCGGAAGAGGCTCTGCCTGTGGTATACTTACCATATAGGAATCTGCCTGACTGTCATATAAAGGAGTGAATCCAATGAATGAATTGAAACATGAAACCCATTCGGTGTACCAGGTCTCTGTGATTGAAGCGCTCATGCAGGGCGTCATGGAAGGGGTCATTTCCACAAAGGAACTGCTCCGCCATGGAGATTTCGGCATCGGTACCTTTGAAGGCCTTGGAGGAGAACTGATCGTTTTCCGCGGGAAGGCGTACAACTGCAAAGATGACGGCACCGTAGAAGAAGCGGATCCGAAGAGCCGCATTTCCTTTGCCCAGGTGACCCGGTTTGACCGGTATGCTCCGCTGCACCGCATCGAAGGCATCGGCAGCACAGCGGAACTGGAACAGAAACTGTCCGCGTGGACTCTGGAAGATCCCAATATCATTTACGCGGTGAAAGGCCATGTAACGGGCGCTTCCGTGTCCATCCGCAGCATCGGACACCAGGAAGAACCGTACCCGACCCTTTCAGAAGCGGCCAAGTCCCAGAAAGTTTTCAAATATGACCATGTGGACGGCGCCATTTTCGGCTTCCTCTTCCCGCGGTTCATGACCAATGTGAATGTGCCGTTCTGGCATTTCCATTTCCTCTCTGACGGCTGCGACAAAGGGGGCCATCTCCTGGAACTGTCCGCGCCGGCGATGAATCTCCAGGTGTATCCTATTTTTGAACATACCATCCGTCTGCCGGAAGGAAAGTCCTTCTCCCGGATGCGCATGTCCGATGAAAAAGATATGGAAAAAGCGTTGAAAGAAACCGAAGGCTGACCGTTTTTTGCCCCCAAAAAATCCTCTTCTCTCCCTGGGAAAGAGGATTTTTTTTGCATCGACTATGTATTTACGCTATAATAAATTAGCTTAATGGAAAAGGGAGAGCAGGCGCCTTTCCGGCTGCCTGCCCGGCCTGGAAGGCGGAGCGGCAAAGAATTCCGGCAGACAGCTCAGGAAATGATTCTTTGCGGTTTTGCGGTGCTAAAAGGAGGTTGCATGGCGGAAGAAAACAAGATTGTCGCAGATGACAGGCTCATTGTGGCCCTCGATGTGGATACCTTCGAGAAAATGAAAGCCCTTGTGGAAACGCTTGGGGACAGCATTTCTTTCTACAAGGTAGGCATGGAGCTCTACTACGGCGCGGGGCGGAAAACCGTGCGCTATCTCCGGGAAAACGGCAAGAAAATTTTCCTTGATTTGAAACTGCATGACATCCCCAATACGGTGGGCCACAGCGTGGCATCGGTGACGCGGCTCGGGGTCAATCTTATCACGGTCCATGCCCAGGGCGGCCGGGCCATGATGGAAGCGGCGGCCCGGTCTGCGTGGATTTCCGCAGAAGAGCTTGGCGTGGAGCGGCCGAAGATCCTCGCCGTGACTGTTCTCACCAGCTTTGACGACGCAGGGTGGCAGGAAATCGGCGGCCATCTGCCCATCCAGGAACACGTGCTCCAGCTGGCGAAGCTGGCGAAAGATTCCGGCGTAGACGGCGTGATTGCCTCTCCGCGGGAAGCGGCGGCGATCCGCAAGCTCTGCGGTCCGGATTTTGAGATCGTCACGCCGGGCATCCGTCCGGCTTTCGCCCAGACCGATGACCAGCGGCGCATTGCCACACCGTCCCAGGCGCTGGCAGACGGTTCCTCCCAGCTCGTAATCGGCCGTCCGATTACCCGGGCTGTGAATCCCACCGCGGCGGTCCGTTTGATTTTAGATGAAATGAGGGAAGCAAAATGACAGAAAAAGA
>CAUBUJ010000095.1 GCA_958439155.1 uncultured Veillonellaceae bacterium | reverse complement strand
TGATAATACTATATATAGCGACTTCAGAGAATAGAAGGCTTGACAATCCTTGACAGAGAATCTACTATTAATACAGCATCTGCAAGGTGCTTATGAATTACAATATGCGTAGGTCTTAAAAAACAAAAACAAGAAAGGAGGGAGAGCCCTTGAATTTTGATGAAGCTATGCTTTTTATGTGTTTGAGCTTTATTGTCGCCGCCGCTTTGGGATGCGGCGTAGGATATGCTGTGCGCAAACATTTCGCGGAAGCCCGTATTGGTTCTGCGGAGGAAAAGGCGGCGCAGATTACGGCTGACGCCCGGAAAGTGTATGAAAACGCCGCAAGGGAAGCGGAGACGCTGAAGAAAGAAACCCTGGTGCAGACGAGGGAGGAAATCCACAAGCTCCGTGAAGATGTGGAACAGGAAAACCGGGAACGCCGGGAGGAGCTGCAGAAGTACGAGCAGCGCCTCGTCCAGAAGGAAGAGCATCTGGAACGGAGAAGCGACGCCGCGGAACAGCGGGAAGCGGATATGAGCCGCCGGGAGAGCCGGATCAAGTCCCAGCAGGAACGGATGGACCAGCTCATGGCGGAGCAGGAAAAGAAGCTGGAAGAAATTTCCGGTCTGTCTCAGGAAGATGCGAAGAAGCAGATTCTTGACAAAGTGGACGCAGACCTGCTCCATGAGAAGGCGGTGCGCATCCGTGAGAATGAAACGGATATCAAGGAACATGCCGACGAAACGGCCCGGAAGATCCTTGCTTCTGCGATCCAGCGGAACGCGGCGGATACCGTGTCGGAAACGACAGTGTCTGTGGTGTCCCTGCCCAATGAGGAAATGAAAGGCCGCATCATCGGCCGTGAGGGCCGGAATATCCGCGCCATCGAAACCTTGACCGGCGTGGATCTCATCATCGACGATACGCCGGAAGCGGTCATTCTCTCCAGCTTCAATCCGGTACGGAGGGAAATCGCCCGCCTGGCGCTGGAAAGCCTCGTAAAAGACGGCCGTATCCATCCGGCCCGCATTGAGGAAGTGGTGGCCAAGACGAAGAAAGAAGTGGACAAGGCCATCCGCGAAGCGGGGGAACAGGCGGTTTTCGCCTGCGGCATCCGCAATATCCATCCGGAACTGGTCAAGATTCTGGGACGGCTCAAGTACCGTACCAGCTATGGCCAGAATGTGCTCCAGCATTCGATTGACGTGTCTTATTTCGCCGGCGTTCTTGCCAGTGAGATCGGCGCCAATGTAGAGCTGGCCAAGCGCGCAGGCCTTCTTCATGATATCGGCAAAGCAGTGGACCGCGAACAGGAAGGCACCCATGTGGAACTGGGTGTGGAAATCGCTGCCAAGTACAAAGAGAGCAAAGAAGTGATCAATGCCATCGCGTCCCATCATGGCGACACGGAACCGATTTCTGTGGAAGCGGTGCTGGTGGCCGCAGCCGATGCCATTTCTGCCGCCCGTCCCGGCGCGCGGCGGGAGACGCTGGAAAACTATATAAAACGGCTCACCAAGCTGGAAGATATTGCCAAGTCCTTCCCTGGCGTAGCGAACTGCTATGCCATCCAGGCAGGGCGTGAGCTCCGGGTCATTGTGAAGCCGGAAAAGGTGAGCGAAGACGAAGCGACGCTTCTGTCTCACAATATTGCCGAAAGGGTGGAGAAAGAACTCCAGTACCCTGGACAGGTGAAAGTGGTAGTGATCCGCGAAACGCGGGCTACCGATTACGCAAAATAATAATTCATATGCAAAAGGGCCAGCCTGCGGGCTGGCCCTTTTGTGTAGAGAAGGCCGGCAGCAAAGAGGCGCCGCGAAAGGGAGTGTCCCGCCGTCCCGCTCTTTCCCCTCCGCTTTGTACCTATGATATAATGGGTGCAGTTACGGCCCAGAGGGCTTTTGTTCTTCTATAGGAGATGGAACTTGAAAATTTCTTTTATCAAACACAGCGGATTTGCTGTAGAAATGGACCGGTGTGTTCTTGTGTTTGACGACTGGCAGGATCCGGCTCATGTGGTGCCGCCGCTTCTGGAGACAGGGAAAGCGGTGTACTTTTTTGTCAGCCACCTTCACGGCGACCATTACAGCAGGAATATTTTCGCTTATAAAGAAAAGGCGGCACGCTACATCCTCCACAAGGACTGCGACGCCTTCGGCATTGCCGCGCCCATTCATTATATGGACGTGGGAGAAGACTATGAAACGCCCCATTTCTCGGTTCACATGTACGGCTCTACCGATGCCGGCGGTTCTTACATGATCCGCGCGGAAGGAAAGACCCTGTTCCACGCGGGCGATCTCAACTGGTGGCACTGGGCGGGCGAGCCGGAGGAAGACAACCGCCATGCCCGGGAGTGGTACCGGCAGGAACTGTCCGCTATTTCAGAAAAAACGGTGGATTACGTCTTTTTCCCAGTAGACGCCCGGCAGGCTGTCGCCAGAGAATGGGGCGTAAAAGCGTTTCTTCAGCAGATTCAAGTCAAAAAATACCTCATTCCTATGCACTCGTTCGGCATCCGCTGGTGCCCGTCTTACGAATTCCGCTGGGCTTATGAAGGAATTCCCCTTTGGATTCCAAGTAAAGAAGGAGACTCGTTCGAATCATGAATTATACCTGGCTGTACATTTTTCTGGTCATGATGGCAGGCAATGTGCTGCTCCAGCTTGTGCCGTGGAGCTTCTATGTGCCGGCGGTATTTGTGATCAATCTGGCCATCCTCGGCTCGTCCTACCTGATTTTCCGGAGGGATATATTTACTGACCTCCGCGCAAATATGCTTTTCATGCTGGGCCTTACAGTGATTAATATTCTGACGGATCTGCGCATTATGTCCTATGCCATGTCATGGATCGCTTTTGGCGCACTCTTCGTGTGGTCTATGGCAGGAGGCGGACGGCGCTGATGGCAGGGAGAGAGGAAAAGGCGGCGAACCTGATTCTTGGCGTATCCGCTGCTTTGAGCTTGGGAGCCTTTTCTTTTTCCCATACCTTTTGGGGAGGGCTCCTTTTTCATACGGCCATTGCCGCGGCTGTCGGGGGCATCGCGGACTGGTACGCGGTGAATTCGCTTTTCCGGAAGCCTCTCGGCATTGGCCGGGGCGGGCTCATTCCGGCAAAGAGGGATGCTGTCATCGCCATGGCCCGGGACATGATGACGAAGGAAATCCTGACGGTACCCCGGCTCTACCGGGTGGTGAAGCTCCATTCCATCAGCGCCGCTTTTGCGGTGTGGCTTGCCCGGCATGAAGCGGAGGCGGAAACGGCGCTTTCCGAATTGGCCCGGGCGATCCTTGGGGCCGTTCCTGGAAAACCGCTGGGAAGTCTCACAGGGGAAGCGTTCTGTACCGTGATTCAAAATGAAAACTGGGCGGACCGGCTTCTGCAGGTTCTTTCTTTTCTCCATCAGGAAGAAAAAGAAAAAATTCTTTTCCAGGGAATCAAGGAAGGGGCGCTTCTCTTTCTCCGGGAAGGGTTCAAAGAGGAAGATTTCCTTGAGATCTACCGCAGATCCTGGGAAATTTATGAAGGAAAAGGCCCGCTTCGCAGCATGTTTCATTCTATGGTGCAGAGCAAGATGGGGCTTACCGATGAGAAGGCGGCTCAGATGATTCAGGGGAAATTGGAGTCTCTGGCGGAATCGGTAGACGATCCGTCAGGCGAACTGAACCGGCGTATTCGCGCTGCCCTTGCCCGATTCGAAGAGCGTCTCCGCCAGGATGAAGCCTTTCGGGAGAAAGTGAGTCATTGGATCGGAACGCGCGCCGCCGCCTTGATCATGGGAAATGGCGGCGCCTGGGCAGAAGCGTTTCTGAACAGAAATGCCTCTCCCATGGGGCATGCTGCCGGCCAATGGCTGGTCCAGACAGTTTTGAAGGCGCTCGCGAAAGAAGAGAACTGCCGCCGGATGGACCGGTGGATCTTAAAGCGCCTTGCGGGAGCGCTGCCGGATCTCCATAAGCAGATCGGCCAGTATATTGAAACCACTCTCGGGCGCTATTCCGGGCAGGAAATGGCAGATCTTCTCGAAGAGGGGGTACATGGCGATCTGCAGATGATCCGCATCAATGGCTCCGCCATCGGCGCGCTTCTCGGGCTCCTGTCATACCTTCTCTTCTGGGGCGTATCAGGAGGGCAGGTATTGTGAGAAAAGACAGAATCGCAGATATTCTCTTTGCCTTGTCAGCGCTGGTTTTTGGCGCCGCCTTTTATATCCGCCTCCAGACGGCGGAATACTGGGCATCGGTATTCTACTTTTTGGCCCAGTCAGCGCTCATCGGATGCGCCGCAGACTGGTTTGCCGTGACCGCCCTCTTCCGGCGGCCCCTGGGCATTCCCTGGCATACCGCGCTCATTCCGAAAAACCGTATGCGCATCATCCAGAGTATCCGCGCCGCTGTGGAGAAGAAGCTTCTCGCCCCGGGCATGTGGGACAGCCTGGTCGGCAGGTTTTCCCTGACAGAGTGGATCTGCAAAGCCTGGGCCGGGCAAAGCGGACAGGCTCTCCGGGAGCAGATGCTGGACTGGGCGGCACAGGAAATTTCAAGAAGGATTCCTGCGGCAGCAGAAGGGAACCGGCGCTGGCAGGAGAAGGCTGCCGGCTGCATGCTGGCAGAAGGAAAGAATTTTCTCCAGAAAGAAGGGGCAGCGGACAAAATTCTTGCTGCTCTTTTAAAGGCGGGAGAAAATACAATGCACAGCCCTGCAGTGCGAAGCCGTATGGAAGAAGAATTCCAGAAATATATAATCCACGCCAAAACTGGTAATCCTTTGGTCTCGTTTGCTATTTCTGCTGGAGAGAAGATTGGGGCAATTTCCTGCCGGGATATGGCCGATTCTTTCGCGGATGCGGCCATAGAGTCCATCCGCCAGTGGGAAGATCCGAAGAACCGGGTCCATCTGTTCTTGAAGGAAACTTTGGAGCATGTTATGGAAGAGGTCCTGTCCCGGCCGGACCTGGAAGGGCTGGCACAGCGCCAGATCGCAGGGGCCCTCTCTGTTTTGACAGATCAGGAACACCGGGAGCGCCTGTCGCTTGCTTTGGATGGTGCAGACAGTCCCTTCCGGCAAAACCTGGCGGCACTTCTCGACCAGGCGGTGTGGGAAGTCCTGCGCGAGCCTTCTGTGAGAGACCGTCTCGATGGGACCTGCCGGCGCGCCGTTGCCAATATTATGGCCTATGAGCACGGATTCCTCGGAGGAGCGGTGGAAGAGGTCCTGGCCGGGTATGATGAAAAGAAACTGAATACCTTCATTTACAGCAAAGTGTCGGAAGAACTTGGTTCTATCCGGATCCACGGCGCGGTGGTGGCAGCGGTCACCGGGAGCCTCCTCTTCGCGGTGCTCCTCGCGCTGGCCCGGCTGTAAAGAAGGGGCACTCTCCTTTGGTCGGATGAGAATCCATCCTGATTTCCTGGATAAAAAGGCTTTCTGCGGGAAGCTTTTTTATTTGCGCTCTCTATGATTCTATGAGAAAATAAGATAGTTCAATGCAAGGAGGAAAAGTGTATGATCATTCTCGCGTCCCAGTCGCCCCGGCGTAGGGAGCTTCTGACACAGTGGGAGATTCCCTTTCAAGCTGTGCCCAGCGGATACTGCGAAGACAATGGGCGGCATCTGCCGCCGGAAGCACTGGTACGCCTCCAGGCGGAAGGAAAAGCGCGGGAAGTATGGCTTCGGGAAAAGGGGAAGCTCCCTGTGCTCGGGGCAGATACCCTCGTAGTCTGCGCTGGAGAGGTGCTGGGAAAGCCCGCTGACAAGGAAGAAGCGCGGTGCATGCTCCGCCTTCTCTCCGGCAGGACCCATGAAGTCATAACCGGCGTCGCAGTGGTGACGGAGAAAGGCATGGAAAGCGCTCTGTGCCGCACGGACATCACCTTCCGCCCCCTTGGGGAAGAGGAAATCGAGGCGTACATTGCCGGCGGCGAGCCTATGGATAAAGCCGGTGCGTATGCCATCCAGGGGGAAGGGCAGAAATTCGTGACGGTGATCCGCGGTTCCTGGTCCAATGTGGTAGGCCTTCCGCGGAGCGTGACACTGGCTCTTCTGGCCCAAACCGGTGCGCACCCTCATAGATAAGGAAGGAATCTTTCATTTCTCCGGTTCCGCAGAATGAATGATTCTTTCCGGGACGGAAAGGAGGTTTCTATGGCGATGATTCGTGAAATGGAGGAGGAAGAGCGCCCGAGAGAGCGCTTTGCCATTTCTCCTTCCCTTGTGACCATGTCAGACCTTGTGGCGATCCTGCTGCGGACGGGGCTCAAAGAGTGTTCCGTACTGGAACTGGCGCGGAAAGTGACACGCCGTCTCGGCGAAGGGGGTGTGAACTGGTATTCCGATCTGGACTGGCGTGATTTGACGGAAATCAAGGGCATAGGCCGGGACAAGGCCATCACCGTATGCGCCGCCATCGAGCTGGGCCGGCGGCTCACGGTATACCATGATAAACGGAATCTTCAGAATTTCACCACGCCGGACAAGGTGGCCCATTTTTTCATGGAACGGCTCCGCCATGAAGT
>CAUBUJ010000094.1 GCA_958439155.1 uncultured Veillonellaceae bacterium | reverse complement strand
GCCGACTCGGACTGGAAGACGCCTACCGTATCGCCGGCGCAGAGCATGCGGCACGTCTCCTCATCCCGGCTGGGGAGGGCGTTGATATCCAGATCGATGCCGTAATTCTCACGGATCATTTTGAGCGCGTCCTGGATCACCGTAAGGTTCCGAAGCCCGAGCAGATCCATTTTGAGAAGGCCCAGTTCCTCGTCCAGATCTTTTTCATACTGGGTCTGGAGGAAACCGTCCTGGGTGAGCTGGATCGGCACGTAGTCATCCACCGGAGAAGAACAGATCACCACCCCTGCCGCGTGGGTTCCTGCCTGGCGGGAAAGGCCTTCCAGCTTCAGGCAGTGATCGATCATGGCATGCATCACCGGTTCCCGTTCGTACATGGTCTTGAAATCGTGAGACCCGTCCAGCGCTTTCTGAAGGGTTACCCCCGGGCCGGCAGGAACCATTTTCGCGATCTGGTCCACCTGGCGGAGGGGCTCATTCATGACGCGGCCCACGTCGCGGATCACTGCCCGCGCGGCGAGTGTCCCGAACGTAATGATCTGCGCCACATGGTCTTCGCCGTACTTTCTGGCCAGGTACTGGATCACTTCGCCCCGGCGGCGGTAACAGATGTCCGTATCAATATCGGGCATGGACACGCGCTCCGGATTGAGGAACCGTTCGAACAGGAGGTCAAACCGGAGCGGATCCAGCTCAGTAATATGGAGGAGGTACGCCACAATGCTCCCGGCAGCGCTCCCCCGGCCCGGGCCGATGGGGATGCCGTGGGACTTGGCGTAATGGATGAAGTCCATCACGATGAGAAAGTAATCGGAAAATCCCATATGGTCGATGACGGAGAGCTCATAGTCAAGGCGTTTTCTTGCCGCTTCCGGCACCGGGTCATACCGCCTGGGCAGGGCTGCCTCGCAGAGTTTCCGCAGGTAAGTCTTCGCCGTTTCTCCTTCCGGCACAGCAAAGGAAGGGAGCTTGTGCTCACCGAACGTGAATGTCACCTGGCAGCGGTCGGCGATCTTCTTCGTATTTTCTATGGCGCCGGGGAACTGCCCGAGAAGGGCCTCCATTTCCGCGCCGGACTTACAGTAAAATTCGTCGTTAGCGAAATGGAAATGGTACGGGTCGTCCAGGGTCTTGCCTGTGGAAATGCATAGCTTGATTTCCTGGCTCTTCGCGTCTTCTTTCCGGACATAGTGAAAATCGTTGGTCGCTGCAAGACCTATGCCGTATTCTTTGGCGAGCCCCGCCAGGACCGGCCGCACCGCCGCTTCTTCCGGGAGCCCGTGATTCTGGAGCTCGATGAAATAATTGTCCTTCCCGAAGGTATCCATATAGAAACGGAGCACCTTCCGGGCTTCTTCCATCTTTCCTTCCAGAATGGCCGCAGGGAGCTCGCCGGCGACACATGCAGAGAGCGCGATCAGGCCCTTGTGGTACCGCGTGAGCAGGTCGTGATCCACCCGGGGCTTGTGATAGTATCCTTCGGTCCAGCCTTTGGAGCAGATCTTCACAAGATTCCGGTAGCCTTCATTATTTTCCGCCAGGAGAATCAGATGGCCCAGTTTCTCCTTGTCCCCGCCTTTCTCAAAGCGGCTCCCTCTCGTCACGTACACTTCGCAGCCGATGATGGGATGGATGCCCTGCTTGAGACATTCCTTGTACAAGTAGACCGCGCCGTACATAACGCCGTGATCGGTAATGGCAATCGCCGTCTGGCCCAGATGTTTCACATAGGACACCAGGTCCGGAATTCGGCTGATCCCGTCGAAGAGGCTGTACTCTGTATGCACATGAAGATGCACGAAAGGATCGGTCTTTATTTTGCTTGTTTCTTCCATAGATTTCCTTTCAAAAAAGGCAGGTATCCCGCAGAGAAGACCGCCGGCCCTTTCCTGCCGCTCCGTTCTTTCCGCGAAAGACCTGCCTCTTTTTATTTTCCGCTTTTTTCTTCTTCATGCACCTTGACGATGTCGCCGTGCTTTTCCGCTTCTTTTTTGTCTTCTTCTGACAGATGGGTCCCGTCGAGAACGATGGTGACGCCCATGCGGTCCAGCATTTCATCAATGGTGTGCTGTGTCTTGAATAATTCGCCCATCATGGCCTCCTATATTAAATATGATCTTCCCAGGTATATTCCACTTTTTTCCGGAAGAGCCGCCAGCAGAAGGCGCCGAGGCTCCATACGGCGGCGATCACGAGGAACGCTGTCCCGGGCACCGCGTCCATTCCCGCTTTCATCGCGGCAATGTCCACCGTATGCACCGCAGGCACCACCATGACGTAGGCGGAAAAGTAAATGGCGATGGCAAAGAAGGACGAGGCGTACGCCGCGGCCAGTCCCGGCGCGGGATGACGGCTTCTGGTGAGGAAGAACGACGCGAAGAAAAGTACCGTCGCCGCGAGAAGGCTCAGCCAGAAGTAGCCCCCCGCTTCCCAGGCGTCTCCCAGTTCCATCCGGAGTGACACGGCGAAAATCACGTAGAATACAGCCGACAGGCAGCTCGATACGAGGAAGGCTGCCCGAAACCGTTCTCCCAGAGGATTCACCACTTTCACCGCGCCGTAGAGGCTTCCGATCTGGAAGCACGCCAGCACCGTCCAGATGGCGCAGAATACGCCGGTCACGGTGAGGAGACTTCCTTCGTCCATGAGGACATACGCCCCGAGGAGCCCCATAAGGAAGAGCGCCGCCACAGCGAAAGCGGAGAGGCATTTCATCATGACCATCGAGTCAAAGGAGCGGCGCACCAGCACCACTGCCATGCGGAAAACCGCGCTCACCCCGACGAGGGCGAGCATGGCCATGTACCAGAAATGCATGCCTGAATCCTGCATATCCGGAAGCCCTGCGGAGAGCATGAAAAATCCCATGAAAAACCAGAGCTCATTTCCGTCGAGGCAGGGACGGAGCAGGGACAGCACCGCCCGGTTTTCTTCCCGGCTGCGGGTGACAAAAGGCGCCGAAAGGCACAGACCCCAGTCGGCGGCCTCCAAAATCAGGTACAACGCGAAAAAACAGGACGGCAGCAAAAGCGCCGCTTCTGATGGCTCCATAAGGACCTCCCCCACACAACGCGGATCCTGATCTGCCGGACCGGATCCTTTTTATAAGGCAATTCGTTATGATTATAACACAATGGGCCCGTCCCCAAAAGACAGGCCTCTGTGGTACAATGAGAAAAAAAGAAAGGAAATGCCATGTACCGTCTCTTCCGTCTCTTATACATTCTGGTCCAGAAGGAAAGCGCCGCCTATGGGAAGAAAAAAATCAAAAAGGCCGCGCCCGGTCTTTTCTGGCTCTTCCCGCCGTTCCGCGCGCTTTTCTACCTGCGTCATCCCATGAAGGCGCTCTACATCTACGGATGCCTCCATCTGCTCCGCTTTGCCGCGGTCCTTCTCCGCCGCGCTTTCCGGGGATGACCGGGCACGCAAAAACTGGCACAGAACATGTTGTTCTGCGCCAGTTTTTTTATGAAGACATGCGTAAAAAACTCCCCTTCTTCATTTCCCATGGTCCCGCACCATACGGACGAGGCGGATCATTTTTTCCCTGTCTTTGTGTCCATCCGTTTCGGCGCCGCTGGAAATATCGACGCCGTAAGGATCGTAGGAAAGGGCTGTCTCCAGATTGGAAAGGCCGATGCCGCCGGCCATGATCCAGGGCTTCTCCATGGCGGGAATCATGCTCCAGTCAAAGGACTGCCCTGTGCCTCCTTTGCCGTGATCGAGAAGAAGGTACTCTGCCGCCGTATGCTGCGCGGCGAGAACGTCTTCCCTCGTTTTCACCGACACCACACGGATGAAAGGGCACCGGGCCCGCGCCTTGAGCGCCTTCAGATATTCTTCCGTCTCGCCTCCGTGAAGCTGGACCACCTGGATCACGCCGCGCCGCACCAGGCGGAGAATGTGCTCCGGATCGTCCCGGACAAACACGCCCGCAATGGGAATGGACGGATCGAGGGTGCGGCGGATCGCCTCCGCCGCGTCATCGCTCACGAAATGGCGCCCCTCATCGAAAACGAGCCCTGCCCAGTCCGGCATGGCTGCGTTCGCCGCGAGCGCGTCTTCTGTGCGCACCAGCCCGCAAAGTTTAATTTTTGTCATGGTATGTTCCTTTCCTTCCGGATCTGGTCAGCCCCGGCCAGTACCGACCGGGCGAGATCCGTGCCATAGAGGGCGAGCGCTCCGAGAAAGAGCGGCCCCGCCCCTGCCCCATCGGGAAGCGACGCCGAAGCAGGGGTGAGCACCGCCGAGCCCTCCCTCTTTCCAAAGAACGCGATCATACAGGCCCCTCCCGGAAAAGGCGCGGTCACCGCCCCGTGAAAGCCGGCCCGTTCTGCCGCGGTGAGCGCTTCCCCGAGAGCGTCCGCGCTGCCTTTCTCGATAAAAAGAGGAATGTCTCTGTCAAGGCCTGACAGAGAAGATGGCTTTTCTTCCAGGAAAAGCACTTCTATGCCCTGCTTTCGGAGAAGCGCTGCCGCCTCCCGCCTGTCTGCCGGAGAGACCCACCAGATCACGTTCTGTTTGTTCATTGTCAATACCTGCGGAACCGGTCATCCCAATAGGCCCTTCCCGGGTCTTCCCGCGGCGGCTGGAACACGGCGCCGGAAATTTTCTGGAGCGGCACCGGCTGGAAGGCCGGTTCTTTCCCGGCCCGTTCCTTCCGGAGGCGCTCCCCATAATGGACGGCGCCGGAAATGATGCCAAGAGCGGCGCAGTTTGTCACAAGGGCGCTCCCGCCGGCGCTGATAAAAGGAAGCGGCACGCCGGTCACAGGAAAGCATCCGATCACCATGGCAATATTCACCAGTCCCTGTCCTGAAATAAGAAGAGTCAGCCCATAAACCACAAAAGAAGCGGCCGCATCAGGGATCCGTGAAGCCAGGCGGAATCCGATGTACAGGATGGCAAAGAAAAGAGAGAGCGTCACGAAGGCGAGGGAAAAGCCCCCTTCCTGGCTGAGCACGGCAAAGGCGAAGTCTGTATTTCGTTCAGGCAGGAAAAAGAATTTGGACAATCCCCAGCCAAGTCCCTGCCCCCAGAATCCGCCGGACCCGACAGCGATAAGGCTCTGTATCACCTGGTACCCTTTGTTGGTGGGGTCACTGTAAGGATGAAGGAAAATCAGGAGCCGGTCCATCCGGTACGGCTCGAGCGCAGCAAGCCCCCATAGACCAAAGGCGGCCAAAATGATCACAGCCGCAATTTCTCTCCCAGAAATTCCTGCCAGTACATAAAGAAGGAGAGGCACCGCCAGAATGAGAACGGCTGTCCCCATATCAGGCTGTTCCATGACAAAACAGAAAAAAACAGCCGGCACCAGGAGCGGACGGTACATGCGCCACACCTCTTTCCATGTGGGGCCTGTCCCTGCATAAGAAATATGGAAAAGGCGGCAGAACACGCAGGACAGAAGAGAAATGCGCTGTCCCTGCCAGAGAAGGTCAGCCAGCCCGAATGCGGCGCTCAAAACAGCCGCCACCTTGGCAAATTCCGAAGGCTGGAGGGTCACCGGGCCGACAGCAAACCACCGGGTAGCGCCATTCACAGTGACCCCGGATACATACACCAGAGAGAGCAGGCCGGTGATTCCCCAGTAGAAAAGCCTGCGGCAGCTCCGGCTCCGCCACAAGAAAGAAAAGTGCCGGATCATGAAGAATCCTCCGATACCGATAGCCAGGTATACCGCATGGCGCAGCACATCCCTGTAGGGGGCGGTACCGCCGGCCAGATTCACATAGTAGGTGGCGCTGTACACATTGAAGCAGCCAATGACGGAAAGGATCCCTGCGCACCAGTAGAGGCCCCGCAGGAGGGACCGGCTGCTCAGCGGCTCGTTCTTTCCGGCGCTCTCGCTGTGAGACGGCATATTTTATTTCCCTTCCTGCTGAATTTCTCTTCGTACTCGGTCTGTGCGTCCCCTTCTGCCGGATGAGCATGGAGATCGAACGTGAGGGACGTGAAGCGCCACTTTGAGGCGGCAAGCTCGCCGATGGAAAACGTAAAGAGCCCCTGATTGTCCGTCTTGAAACAGAGGCCGCCCCCTTCTTTCAGAAGAGAGGCGTACTTCGAAAGGTACCCCCGGTAGGTGAGACGCCGCTTGTAATGGCGCGCTTTCGGCCAGGGATCACTGAAATTGAGATAGAACCGGTCCACCTCGCCCGGCGCGAAAAGATCGGAGAGATCCTCCGCGTCCACCAGGAGCAGGCGCACATTGGCGAGAGGCGGATCCATGGCGGCGGTCTTTTTCCCGGCATAGTAAATGACGCCAATCTGCCGCTCGATGCCGATCCAGTTCGCCTCCCCATGCATGGCGGCCATGCGGGAAATGAACTGCCCTTTCCCGGTGCCGATCTCCACATAAAGCGGCTTGGACGGATCAGGGAAAAGATCCCGCCAGTGCCCTTTCACCCCTTCCGGCGGCGCGAGGTACAAAAAATCTTTATATGCCAGAATGGCTTCGTCAATCCATGGTTTTCTCCGAAGACGCATGGCTTCTCCTTTCTCTGTCCGGCTGGGCCGGCACACCAAAGAGGAAATTTCTAAAAACGCGGATAGGCTGTACCTATTTACTATACAGCATATCCGCGTTTCTTCCAATACACACAGGCAGGGGATTCCTCATCC